>JAUHXX010000230.1 GCA_030426825.1 Bacteroidia bacterium
CTTTACATTAAATAAAGGATCCAAATCTGGAATTGAAGAAGGAATGGGAGTCATTTCAAAGGATGGAGCAATTGGTTTTGTCGTTGATGTCTCTTCTCATTACGCAATAGTAAAAACACTGCTTTCAGAAAACATCAATATTTCCGTGAAACTGGCCAAAAATAATGAACATTGGCTGTTAAAATGGGACGGAAAAGACAATGCTGTAGCACAATTAAATGGTGTTACACGAGATATAGATATTAAAGAAGGTGATGAGGTAATTACCAGAGGTAACAAAGGAATTTTCCCTGAAAATCAAGTAGTCGGAACTGTAAAAGAGTTGATTTCTATAGATGGGAAATCTACCTTGGATGTGAACATTGAACTTTCAGTGAATTTCAATTCAGTTTATCACGTTTATGTGGTAAAAAACATACTTAAAAAAGAGCAAGATCAACTAGAAGCTGATCTATTTAATGACAATGAATAATAACTGGGTAAAATATGGTCTAGTATTCATCTTGATTGTGCTGATTCAAGGGCTGGTGGTGAACAATATTCAACTCAACGAGTATTTCAACCCTATGGTTTACCCCATTATGATTTTGATGCTGCCTTTTGAATTGAATGCGATCGTGACTATGGCGGTGGCCTTATTTTTAGGTTTAAGCGTTGATGCCTTTTCCAATACTTTTGGTCTGCATGCTTCTTCGGCTTTGTTCATAGGTTATTTAAGACCAACCATTATCAGGTATATCAAACCTAAAGAGGGTTATGACACTTCATTGTTACCATCTATTCAAGATATGGGCGCGGTTTGGTTTTTGGCTTACGGTTCCGTAATGATTTTCTTACATCACCTTTGGTTTTTCAGCTTTGAGATTTTAAGATTTGATCTATTCTTTTTAATCCTTGGTAAAGCATTTTTATCATTTATTTTCTCGCTTGCATTGGTGATTTTATTTCAATATATCTTCTATAAACCGTCCAAGCAATGAAGAATATTGACAATAGAAAATATATCATTGCCCTCATATTCATCCTTATCCCACTCATTTTTGTGATAAGGTTGTTTTTTATGCAGGTGGTAGATGATAAATGGAAAGAAAGAGCAGCTCAAATATCTGAGAACAAAGTCATCACTTATCCGGCTAGAGGGATTGTTTACGACAGAAATAAAATCAAGCTGATTTCAAATGAAGTGTACTATGATATTCGGGTAATCCCCAATCAAATGTCTGAAGACATGGATAGTTTTGCATTTGCCAAATTGATTGATATTAGTATTGAAGATTACGAGCGTCAAATGAATAAGGCGCGTGATTATTCTTATCGTAAATCTTCTGAAATGGTGAAGCAGATTCCACCAGATGAATTTGCTGATATTGCCCCAGAACTTTATAAATATCCCGGATTTTATGAGGTAGAGAGAACCCTGAGAATTTACCCAAATCCAATTGCCGCGCATGTATTAGGCTATATGTCAGAAGTGGATTCTACCAATATTAAAGCTGATCCTTACTACAAGTCAGGTGATTTAATTGGAAAAAGTGGAATTGAAAAAAGCTATGAAAAAGTCCTGCGAGGGAAAAAAGGGGTAAAGTACTATTTGCAAGATGCCATTGGTGTTGAAACAGATCGATACGAAAATGGTAAATATGATACATTGGCTGAACAGGGTTCCAGCATCACCTTGACCATTGATGCTGAACTGCAGAAATACGGAGAACGCTTAATGCAAAATAAAAGAGGTTCGGTAGTTGTTCTTGAACCTAGTTCAGGAGAAATTCTCACTATGATTTCATCACCAACTTATGACCCTAACTTGTTGGTAGGAAGAAGATTGGGGCAGAATTATGGAGAATTGATGAAGGATACTACCTTGCCTTTACAAAACCGATCGGCTAATTCGACTTATCCACCAGGTTCAACATTTAAACTATTAATGGCATTGATTGCTTTGCAAGAGGGCGTAATAACTGAAGAAGCTAGTTTTCCATGTACGAAAAGTTTGGTGGGTTGCCACAATCACCCAACTGCTAGAGGAGTTTCAGACGGTGTAAAAATGTCTTGTAATCCTTATTTCTATTACCTGACTCGAAAAATCATCCAACAAGGCAAACACAAAAGTCATTTTGTTGATGCTGCTGAAGGCCTCGATATTTGGGCCAAGTACTTAAAGAGTTTTGGACTGGGAGTTGATTTGAAAACTGATTTTCCAGCCATTCGCTATGGTTTCGTTCCGAATACTAATTTTTACGATAACGAGTTTCCATCAAAGTCTAATCCTTATGGGAAATATGGTTGGGCCTACAGTACGATTTATTCGAATTCTATTGGTCAGGGAGAGGTACTTGTAAGTCCGCTTGAAATGGCAAATATTGCTGCGATTATGGCCAATAGAGGACATTTTTATTACCCACATTTTATCAAAGAAATTGAAGGTCAGGATATCCCCGATATTTATACCATCAAACAAAAAACAATGGTTGAACCAGAGAATTTTGAACCGGTAATTGATGGGATGTGGCGAGTGGTGCATGAGCCAGGAGGAACAGCAAGAAGAGCTAGAGTAGACAGCTTAAACATTTGCGGTAAAACAGGTACAGCCGAGAATTTTAAAATTATTAATGGTAAACGAGAGCAGCTGGTTGATCACTCTATTTTTATCGCCTTTGCTCCTAAGGATGACCCTAAAATTGCGGTGTCGGTTTATATAGAGAATTCAGGATTTGGAGGAACATGGGCAGCACCGATTGCGAGTTTGTTGATTGAAAAATATTTGACTGGTGCCATTGCAGACACCAACAAAGAGAACAGAATTTTAGAGGCCGATTTAATGCCAATTAAAGTGGTTCCGAAAAAGAAATAGTGAGAGGTAAAGAGGATAAAATATTAGCGGATATTGATTGGGCTCTAGTGGGCTTGTACTTGTTGTTGGTAATCATGGGGATTTCCAATATCTACTCGTCAGTGTATGACCCCATGAAACCTGATTTGTTTGACTTGTCTACTGAGCATGGTAAACAAATCATGTGGGTCGGTATCGCCTTGTTTTTGGGGGTAATTGTCATGATAATTGATGGGTCGCTTATTAGAAAATTATCCTTCTGGGTCTATGGCGTATTAATGTTGCTGCTGGTCGCCGTTTTGTTCACAGAGCCAATTAACGGAGCGCGCTCATGGTTTGGATGGGGTTCGTTTGGAGTACAACCTTCAGAGTTGGCGAAGCTGGGTGCTTGCTTGGCACTTTCTGCACATCTATCTAATATTCCTATCACAAAAAATAAATTAGCCCCCAGTATCAGTATTTCATATTTGGTGCAGCTGGTTTCTTCAAATTGGAAAACGATCGCCATTCTCGGAATTCCATGTGTCTTGGTTTTATTGCAACCTGATGCAGGTACTTTTATCGTGTTTACCTCTTTCATTTTAGTATTGTATCGTGAAGGATATGCAGGAAATATTTTATTATTCTTGTTAGTTGCTGTTATCATTGCCGTTATCACATTAATTGTTGCCGATTCAAGCTTCATTTTTCTAAAGATTAAAATGAGTGGAAAGTTTGGAATTGTGCTTGCTTTATTAATTATGGGACTGGTCTTCTATTTGCTCATCAGACAATTTGTTTTGAAAAGAAATCGTCCACCTCTTTATCGAGCTATGATAGGGAGTTTGATCGTTTCTATTCTCTTTGTGAATTTTGTTGAGTGGGGATATTCAACCTTTTTAGATGATCATCAAAAAGAGCGTATTGATTTGTTATTGGGTAAAATTGAAGATCCAGATGGTAAAGGATATAACATTAATAGAGCAAAGGCCGCGATAGGGTCTGGTGGATTTGCAGGTAAAGGTTATCAGCAAGCTACGTTGGCCAACGCTAGTCAAAAACATGTGCCTATGCAGAGTACGGATTTTATTTTTTGCACTTGGTCTGAAGAAAGGGGGTTCTTAGGCTCGGCATTCCTGGTTATTCTCTATTCAATTTTATTGATAAAAATTGTGTCGGTAGCTGAGCGGCAGCGCTCTAGATATACTCGAATATTTGCCTATTGTGTAGCTGGTATCTTCTTCTACCATTTCATGATTAACGTTGGAATGGGGATAGGTTTGGCTCCAGTAATAGGTATTCCATTGCCCTTATTCAGCTATGGAGGATCATCTGTCTTGACCTTTTCGCTTTTGCTATTTATTCTCATTAAATTAGATTCAGAACGTAAAGTTGTGCTGCAATAATATGGAAGAGTTACCCCCAGGTTCAAGAATTTTATTGCTTTTGGTGTTCACCTTAAGTGGCTTGTTCGTGGTAGGTCCCTTATTGTTTATTTTGTTCCTCTCGCTCACAGGTGGTATACCAGCAAATATTGAAGACATCAATGACTTAGGTCCAATGTACAGTTATGTCTCAGCTTTTCTAGGCTTATTAGGGATTTTTATAATGGGATTTTGGTTGTTCTTGAAGTTAACCAAACAAAAGGCAGATGACGTTATTCTTCGCAGTCCTTTTCAATGGAAGTTTATCGGAATTGCTTTAGCCGGAATCGTAGTTATGTGGTTTGCTGCAGATTTATTGTATCTGATTAATAGGGCAGGTATAGAGCAAATTCCAAATAGTGGATTCTTAGAAATGGAAGAAGAGTTGAATGCTAAGTATGTAGAATTGTTTAGCCCCGAGAACATCAGTTATTATCCTATTGCTCTGTTTGTTTTTGCTATGGTACCTGCCTTTATAGAAGAGCTAGTTTTTAGAGGTTTGCTTATGCGCTATTTGAACGAAACCAGTAATGGTAAAATTCATTTTGCAGTCATTGTTTCTTCTCTAATATTTGCAGGCTTTCATTGGCAGCCATGGAACATACTTCCTATGACAGGCTTGGCAATTGTATTTGGCTATGTTTATCATTATACCAAAGATATTCGATACAGCATGCTCATGCATTTTCTGTACAACGGCATCAACATAACCTTGATGTTTTTTGTGCCAGGTTTAGTAGGTTAAGGCTCTTTTTCAAGTAGACATTCTCTGATAAGCGGAATTTTATAGGCGTGACGGCCAAAAGGTTTGTTCGAGTGATCTCGGCTCGCCGAGATTGTATCGAGAACAATTATTCTCGAACTTCATTTAAGAGGGATTCATTATCCGGTCTGAGATCATATTAATTACATTCTGTATAGCGTCAGACTGACCGCGTGTCGCTGAAGCTTTAGCGCCGCGCTTCGCCGAAGCTTCGCAAAGGCAAGATGGCGCAGCCTGTCGAATTCAAGCCGGTTACACATAATAAATTAGAATGCTCGAGCTATTTAATACTAATGAGTGACACAAATCGTAGTCAATAAAGACAAAACAAAAAACCCTGACATTTTTCAATATCAGGGTTTAGAACTTTAAAATTATTTTAACTATCGAGCGTCTGCTGAGTAGTTAATTTTAATTGCATCAATATCACGTAATTCTTCTTTTACATCAGAAACAATACGCATACCAACGTCTTTGTGTACTTTCAAAGAGGTAACAATGTCAAAAGGACGTTTACCTTCTCTAGCTTGTGTAATTTTCCAAGGTCCAACCTTGGACGCATCTGAAGCTAACTGGTCATTCAACTGGATTCTAGGCTCTGTACCTTGATTGTCATCCATTGGGTAACCAATATAAATGAAGTCAACGTTATCTTTGTCTTCAATTTCTTCAGCTTGATCAGCAATAGGTTTTTTGATATCTACTTGCATGTCTACCTCTTTAATAGTTGTAGCAACCATG
Organism: Bacteroidia bacterium; assembly: GCA_030426825.1. GTDB lineage: Bacteria > Bacteroidota > Bacteroidia > Flavobacteriales_D > Crocinitomicaceae > Paracrocinitomix. The sequence goes on from JAUHXX010000230.1 coordinate 5,741, forward strand.
AAGAAGAATAATAACATGAAAACGATATCCGGTAAAGCAGAGGTATTAACCGTAGGGCTACCCTTCTTACCATCTTTTTTAAACTTTCCCATTATCTATCAATTTTTGCTTCAATAATTCGTTCTGGAACCAAGATTCTCAATTTCTTGATGATTTCTTGATCCTCAGGTTCAGCCTCATCCAACGCAAAGTAATCTCTTTGCCAGATCTCTTCACACTGCTTAACTCTTAATTCGTTAACCACCTTTTTCAAGATGTTTTGAATTTCAATGTAAAGACCATATGAAGTTCCAGCTTGGTTTTTCAAACGGATAATTGCCATTTTAGAAATTTCTGAATACTGCCCAGTAGGCAATTCTTCACATAATTTCAATTTGGTTTTCCATTTTTCCAACTCTGTACTTGCATAGGTGTTTTCAGGATCTTTTACTAAAGCCTCTTGG
>JAUHXX010000231.1 GCA_030426825.1 Bacteroidia bacterium
GGAATTACTGAAAAAGAAGAATATAATAGAATGAGAGAAAGTGTGAAAATATTACTGGGCCTAGGACTTATAATAGCGCTTCATAGTTGTGGTGTAAATAGTAATTTATTGTTGAAAACTGACAAGGATTATGAATTTGCAGACATTGATACCCTCAATGCTACTAAAGATGATTATAAAATTGACCGTAATGATATCTTGCAATTGCGATTTTTTACTAATGATGGTATTAAAATTTTGGAATTAACTACTTCAAATTCAGCTCCTGGTCAAGCCCAGATGCTTAATCAAACGAATGCTATAAATTATGTTATTCAAAACGACTCCATGGTGAATCTACCAATCATAGGTGAGGTTAATTTAGTAGGAATGAGCATTCGAGAAGCAGAAAGTTTTCTTGAAAATCAGTATGAAGGACAATATGTGAATCCATTTGTTCAGTTGTCGGTAACAAATAGAAGAGTTATCGTGTTTCCTGGAAATGGGGGAGAAGCAAGTGTTTTGTATTTAGCAAACAACAATGTAACCTTATTAGAAGCTATAGCACTAGCTGGTGGAATTACTGAAAGAGGGCGCGCAAAAAAAATTAAGTTAATGAGAAAGAATGATGATGGTAAACGAGAAGTTTACAAAATTGACCTTTCTAAAATAGAGGGACTTGAGTATACAGATATTATTGTACAAGCCAATGACTACATTTATATTGAACCTGTTCCAGAAATTGGAAGAGAAGTTTTAAAAGAAGTAACTCCAATTGTATCACTTATTTCAAGTGCGGCAATTGTAATTTCTGTGATTAGTAAACTATAAATATTGGATAATAACAATCATAGTAAGTTCTCTCAGAGTCCAAAAATCAATAAGGACTTCGATTTAAATCTATTAAAAACAGTTTTAAAAAGGAATCGCTTTATCCCAGTTATTCTACTTGGAATTTCTTTATCCATAAGTTTTGTTTACTTAAGATATACAAAACCAGTATATGAATCAGCTGCTGTTATCCAAAGGTCCTCTCAAGATGAGGGCAAGAGAATTTTAGATATAGAAGGTTTTGAGAAAGAAAATGAGCTTTCTGAAGACGTTGAATTACTTAAGTCTACCTTTTTATTAGAAAAAGCTTTAAGGAATTTGAATTTAGAAGTGTCTTATTTTTCTGAAGGCGAAATACTGACAGAAGAAAAATACTTGCACTCGTCATATCACGTTACTTTATTAGAATTGAAAGATAGTTCTTTAATAGGGAAGCCAATTTTTGTAACAAACAAGACGGATAAAATTGAATTGTCATTTGAAATTAAGGGAAAACAGGAAATTGTGGAGATTTTACCTGACACTCCTATTAATAATGATTATTTCAGATTGATTTTTAAAATAAATGATTCAGATAAATTTAATTTAAGTTCAGTTGAAAACAACTTGTTTTTTAAGTTTAATAATTATTCAGTTTTAACAAATCAGTTGCACTCAAGTCTTAGTGTGTTTGCATTAAATCCAGAAGCCAATACTATTCAAGTTTCTTTTAAATCTAATAATCAACGTCTTAGTAAGGATATCGTATCATCTCTTATCAATACTTTTTTCCAGTACGATTTAGAAAAGAAAAGGCAATCTTCTGCGAGTGTACTTGATTTTATTGATTCACAGTTAGATACTGTATTTCTCCAGTTAAAAGAATCAGAAACAGCCATTCAATCCTTTAAAGACAGCAACGCAGTAAGTGATCCGCAATATGTTACATCTCAAATTTTAGAACGAAGCAGTGAGTTACAAAATCAGTTGTTGGAGATTGATTTTGAATTAGAATTGATTCAAGCTGTTGAAGAATCAGTTCAGCTAAGTGATAGAATTGAAATTTATAAGGTAATTCCTGCAGTTACGGGTACTAATTATGAAAAATTGTTAATCGGGGAGTTAGAAAAGTTGCACGAATTATTAGTGCAGAAAGAAGATTTATCTTACAGCGTTACTGAGTCAAACGAAAAACTAAAAAAAGTTGACAGACAAATTAAAACACAAAACGATAACATTTTTAGAGTGTTGTTGACAGTGAAAAATCAGCTCAAATTCAAGAAGAAAAGTGTACAAGATCGAATTTATCAAGTTGAGAGTGAACTATATGGTATCCCTGAAAAGGAAATGGAGCTAAGTAGGTTGAATAGAATGTTCAATTTGAACGAGAAATATTATACATTGCTAATAGAAAAGAAAACTCAGTATGCCATATCCAAGGCAGGGTTTACCATGGACAACATGGTTTTACAGGCACCTTCTGATGCCGTGAAAATTTCTCCAAACGGTAATCTTGTTTACGGTATTGCGATCATTTTTACAGTACTATTGAGTCTATTAATTCTAATGATTCGATATATTACTTTTAATGATATTCATGAACCCGAAGAATTAAAAAGACTAATTCCAAGTAGCGTAGGATTTCTGGGAATAATTCCTAAAGTAGAAACTTCAGAAAAGAACTCAACCCTAGTGGTTCATACTAGTCCGAAGTCTGCATTGGCGGAGAGTTATAGGCATATACGTTCAAATTTGCAATTTATTCTTAAGGAAGACCAATCGAATTTGATTGCGGTTTCATCATCTATTTCAGGTGAAGGTAAGACTTTTGTAGCTGTGAATTTAGCCGGTATTATCGCCATGTCTTCAAAGAAAGTTTTAGTAGTAGATTTGGATTTACGAAAACCTAAAGTTCATCTTGCCTTTAAAGCTGAAAATCGAAATGGGATGAGCTCGATTCTTGCCAATAATGATGATTGGAAAAATTGCGTTCATAAAAGTGAACTTGAAAATTTAGATTTCATCACAGCAGGTCCAATTCCTCCTAACCCTTCTGAGCTAATAATAAGCAAGGCTTTTGATTTATTTCTTGAGTCAGTTAAAAAAGATTATGATTACGTGATAATTGATAATCCTCCAGTTGGAATAGTTTCAGATGGTATTGCTATTTTGAATAAAGCCGATTGCCCAATCTATGTGTTTAGAGCGAATTATTCTAAAAGGTACTTTGCTGAAAGATTGACAGAACTTGTAGAAACTAACAAAGTATCTAAGCTATTTGTCGCGCTAAATGCACAAGAAATTAATAAGCTTGGCTATGGTTACGGTTATGGATATGGGGGTTATTATTCAGATGAAAATCTCCAAAAGAAAAAATGGCAATTCTGGAAAAAGTAATGGAAGTCAAAAAGTTTCATATAGAAGGTCTTGCAGAGTTTAAACCACGAGTATTTAATGATGATCGGGGTTATTTTTTTGAATCTTTCAATCTGGCCTTTTTTAACAAAAATATTAGTGACTTAAAATTTGTCCAAGACAATCAAAGTATGTCAAAAAAAGGAGTTTTAAGGGGATTGCACTTTCAAAAACCACCTTTTGAACAAGGTAAATTGGTAAGGGTAATCACTGGCTCTGCTCTTGATGTAGCTGTGGATATAAGAAAGGCTTCACCAACCTATGGACAACATGTTTCAGTGATATTATCTTCTGAAGCGAATAATGTTTTTTGGATTCCACCGGGTTTTGCACATGGTTTTTTGTCGCTAGAGGATCAAACAATTTTCTCTTATAAATGCACCAATTTTTATGATTTTGAATCTGAAGATGCCCTAAAATGGAACGATAAAGATTTGAAAATAGATTGGGGAGTTATAGATCCAATAGTTTCTGAAAAAGATCAAGAAGCGCAAGAGTTCGAAAATTATTCTTCTCCTTTTTAAGACGTGAAAGAGAGTCTCGAATCAATATTAAATCTAATTGGATTTTTCGGAGGAGCACTGCTGCTTTCGCTAATGATTAATTCCTTTTTGTTGTCTTTTGCGAAAAACCTTGGAACTCGAAATTCAGCAAAAATGACTATTCGTTGGAGTCAAGAAGCAAAACCGTCATTAGGTGGGATTAGTTTTTATATCTGTTTTCTAATTGGATTTATGTTATATGCCATAATTTTTGGCGAAGCTGATGTTTTTAGAAATAAAAATCTCCTTGGATTATTTTTCAGCATAAATGTTGCTTTTTTACTGGGTCTTTCAGATGATGCTTATGACACTAAACCAATGATTAAGCTTGGAAGCCAAATTCTTTGCGGAGTAATTTTAATTGCTTCTGAGAGTCACATCCTATTGTTTGATCAAGATTGGTTAAACTATTCTTTTACGATTCTTTGGGTTGTTGGTATCATGAATTCAATTAACATGCTAGACAACATGGACTCTATTACGTCTACCACCTCTATATTCATTATTCTAACCATTCTCGGAATATCATTGCCTTTTACATTGGTAAATAATGTAGACTTGTTTTTGTTAATCACGATTCTTGGCGCACTTTTCGGATTTCTTAGATTTAACTGGAATCCTGCAAAGATGTTCATGGGAGATACTGGTTCACAGTTCTTAGGGATGTTTTTAGCTTATTTTTCGATTAAGTTTTTATGGAACTCAGGAGTAGATTCTGGTGAATACTCAATTTTTTCAAATTTGTCTTTAGTATTAATAGCTTTCTCAACTCCGATCATAGATACCACTTTTGTTACGATCAGACGAATTAAAAAAGGGCAATCTCCTATGATTGGCGGAAGAGATCATACGACACATACTTTGTCTTATAGAGGACTTTCAGACAAACAAATAGGACTTGTATTTATAGTGTTGGGAATTATCTCTTCGTTGCTTGCCTATAATATCGCCAACTTCATACCTCACGGATCATTCGCACTAATTTTAATTTGGATGTATGTGTTGCTCATGCTTCTAATATTTTTTAGTCTGGCCAAAAAATCAAATAAGTCTTAAAACCTGAATTTAATCCTTCAATAATTGCTAATTTCATATTCGAAATTAAGCATGGAAAAACAAAGTTCACAGGAAGAGTTTATTGAGATTTATGGGGCTAAAGAGCATAACCTCAAAGGCTTTGATCTAAAAATACCTAGAAATAAATTGGTTGTCTTTACAGGTCTATCTGGCTCTGGTAAATCATCATTAGCATTTGATACGATTTTTGCAGAAGGGCAAAGACGGTATTTAGAAACTTTTTCTGCTTATGCGCGGCAATTTCTTGGTGGATTAGAGCGTCCGCGGGTTGATGAAATTTTAGGGTTAAGTCCAGTGATTTCAATTGAACAAAAAACGGTTAATAGATCACCAAGATCAACTGTAGGAACCGTTACGGAGGTTTATGACTTTATGCGGCTCCTGTTTGCAAGAGCTGGTGAAGCGTATTCTTACAATACTGGTGAGAAGATGGTTAAATACTCTGATCAGCAGATCATTGATTTAATTATTGAAAAATTTGATGGCAAAAAAATTATCGTCCTGTCCCCAAAAGTAAAAGGACGTAAAGGTCATTACCGCGAATTGTTTGAACAAACCATGAAATTGGGTTATTCAAAAGTTCGAGTGGACGGTGAAATTAAAGATATCACCAGTGGGATGCGACTTGATCGTTACAAAATTCACGATATTGAAATTGTCATTGACAGAATTCAAGTATCTGAAGAACATAGAAATAGAGTAACCCAAGCCGTTCAAGCTGCACTTAAATATGGTTCAGATGTCATGATGGTGATGGATTTCAAAACTAATGAAATCAGACAGTTTAGCCGATTCTTAATGTGTCCAACTACCGGCATATCTTATGCAGAACCCGAACCTAACTTATTTTCATTTAATTCACCTTACGGAGCGTGTAAAAAGTGTAGTGGTCTGGGAATCATTTCAGAAATTGATATTGACAAAGTTATTCCAGATCCTAAATTAAGCATTAAAGAAGGTGGAATAGAGCCTTTGGGTAAATTGAAAAACAATTGGTTCACGAATAAAATAGAATTCATTCTCCAAGCCTACGGTCATGAGTTAAAAGATCCGATCAATAAAATTCCTGAAGAAATCATTCATAAAATTATGTTTGGTTTTGAAGAGGTGATGGAGATTGACGGATTGAACAAGAATTTCTCGTTTGAAGGCGTCACCAACTATTTGGTCAAGCAATTTCAAGAAACTCCGTCACCAGCTGTAAGAAGATGGGTGGAGAATTTCATGAATAAGCAAGCCTGTGACGTATGTAAAGGCTCACGACTGCGAAAAGAAGCCGACTATTTCAAAATTGCCGAAAAAAATATTGGGGATTTAGCCCAGGAAGATCTGGCCACTTTACAAGCTTGGTTTG
>JAUHXX010000232.1 GCA_030426825.1 Bacteroidia bacterium
CCTTGGACAAGGATTAGGTTCTACGGTAGTTCAGGCATTTGAAGTTGAAGGCTTGTTCATAGTATGCGGTTTATTGGGGATATTACCATTAATCCTGCTGTTTTTAGTCAAAGAGGATAAAAGTATTGTTCGCCAAAATGCCAAGGACCAAGGGTATGACACGATCAAGAAAAAGGTAATACCTAAATTTTCAGAAATTATTGGAATCGAAGTTTTTAAGCCTACGGTGGTAATGTTTTTAACTGCTTCACTTGCCGGAATGTATTTTCTGTTAATTCCTGATATGAGTGAGCATCTTGGATTAGTCAACAAAGGAGGGTTTTGGTTAGTTTATGTGGGGTTCACGATTATAACTAGACTTGTCGCTGGTAAAACAACTGATAAATTTGGTGCTAGAAATAATCTGTTTTTTTGTTGTTTCTTCCTGATTATTGCCTCTGTGATTACAGGTACAGCAGAATCAGTTTGGCAGTTAAATCTAGGGGCAATTATCTATGGCTTAGGGTCTGGAATTGGATCCCCCGCTTTATTCTCTTGGGCGGCAGATTTGGCTAATCCGTTATACAAAGGTAGAGGAATGGGAACGCTTTTTATTGCTCTGGAATTAGGTATACTTTTCGGCAATTATTTAGGACAACAGTTATACAATAATAATCCATCAAATTTTGATCTGGCATTTTTAACCGGAGGAGGTTTGTGTCTGTTTGCGTTTGTGTTTCTTATTTTTGCAGGAAATAAAAATAAGGTCAAACCGATTTAACTTACATTTATATTATGTACAATAAAAGACCACAGGAAGCTGAAGATATTATTTATGGTGTTAGGGCCGTAATTGAAGCTATTCGTTCAAAAAGACCGATCAACAAAATTTTCATTCAAAAAGGGATGAACAAGGAGTTGTTCTATGAATTGAAAGAGGAGTTAGCCGACCAAAAATATAATTTACAGTTTGTTCCAATTCATAAGTTAAATAGATTAACCCGGAAAAATCATCAAGGTGTAATAGCTCAAGTTTCACCTGTTGAGTATCATGCTTTGACGCCAATTATCACCAAGCTTTTTGAAGAAGGAGAAGTCCCATTAATTTTAATACTAGATCGATTGACAGATGTAAGAAATTTTGGAGCAATCGCTAGAACAGCCGAATGTAATGGAGTTCATGCAATTGTAATTCCTCATAAAGATAGTGTTTCGGTTACTTCTGATGCAGTAAAAACCTCTGCCGGAGCCCTCAATAAAATACCTGTGTGTTTAACTGAAAATTTATCATCTGTTGTTCATAATATGCAGCAATTAGGACTGCAAATTGTTGCATCTACAGAGAAAACGAAAAACAATGTTTTTGATGTTGATTTTACAGTTCCTACTGGAATTATTATGGGGTCTGAAGAAAATGGTGTGTCGGCTAAATTACTCACTGAGTGTGATGTTAAAGCAAAGATTCCAATGACCGGAACAATAGCTTCTCTGAACGTTTCTGTTGCTGCAGGGATAATGTTGTACGAAGCAAGTCGTCAGCGATTAACTGAATAATGCAATTTTTAAAAAGACATATTGAGATAAGCTTAATTTTATTGATTGGTCTCTTCCTTCGTCTTTTTACTGCTTTTACGCATACTTATTCAAATGATGAATTGAGTGCGATCAACCGTTTGGACTACGATAAATTCTCTGATTTAATTGAATATGGTGTAATGAAAGGGGATATGCACCCTGCGGGAGTGCAAGTTTTCATGAAAGCCTGGTCTCAGGTTGTAGGTTTAGAAGAAGGCCCAATGCGATTGCCATTCGTAATAGTTGGAGTGCTATCAATTCTATTGATTTATAAGATTGGAATAAAATGGGTTAATAAAAGTACAGGAATCATTTCGGCACTGTTTTTAGCTTTCCTCTATTTTCCAATAATGAACGCCGAGTTCGCAAGACCGTATAGTCCCGGTTTGTTTTTTTCGCTTTTAGCCGCTTGGTATTATTTGAAGATATTATTCGATCAAAACAGGTCTTATCTTGATGCTTGTTTACTTGGACTGTCTTTTGCAGGTGCCATGTATACCCATCATTTTGCATTTATGTTTATAGGTTGGATGGGAGTGAGCGGTTTGCTTTATGCTAAAAAAGAAAATTTAAAATATATTTTGACTGCAGGAATATTGGCTATTGTGCTCTATGTTCCACATGTATTCATAACCCAATACCAATTGGGTGTAGGAGGTTTGCAATGGCTGGCCCCGCCTAATAATGACTGGTTATTTCAATTTTTGTATCATGCGTTCAACGAATCATTCCTGCTTTGCCTTCTGATAATTCAATTCGTCATAATGGCTTTCATTTTTAGAAATAAGGATGTTTTTAATTGGTCTAAACAGTTGACTTTTTTCGCCATTTTGTTTTTTGGAATTTATATTGTTGGTCATATCTACTCTTATGTTGGTACACCAGTTTTAAAATTTCCGGTGATGCTTTTTCCACTTCCATTTTTCATTCTGTTACTGGGCTTTTTCTTAAGCCAATTCAAAATGCAGAAAGGAATGCTGATCGTATTATCTTTAGGATTGTTAAGTTCTACTATTGTTGAAAAAGCTCTGTTTGGAAATTATCATTACGAACTGTTTAAAGAGATTTCTGATGATATCCTAAAATGGGAAGATCAATTCGGGGAAGAAAACATCTATACTGTTTACAATTTGAACAATCCCAATTACATGAATTTCTATGCTAATCAACAGCAACGACAAATAGATTTTGACTGGGATGTGCTAGAATTTGGTGATGCTTCAAAATTACGAGAAGACCTTAAATTAAGAAATGAGGATTATTTAATTATTGGTTACTCAGCAAGGTTGACTTTGGTTCAGGTTTTCGAAACATGCAAAGAGTTTTATCCAGTAATTGTAGATGGAAAAGAATATAATAATTCAGCAGTTTATTTGCTTGGGAAAAATGGTGAAAATCAAATTGAGCAGCAAGAAGATGTCTTGGCCTTGTTTAGCCCAGAATTGGAAAATCAAGATTGGCAGTTTGATAAAAACCAGCTAATGTTAGTTAAGGATACCCTTAGTGGATTTAATATGATGCGCTATAAAATGGCTGAGTTTGGACCCGAGTTTAAATTTTCTAAAAAGGATATTCCATCTATAAATGATAAATACATCAAGGTTGTCGTAAAAGGAGAACTGCCAACCTCAGGTAAATTAACGGCAAGCATTTCTGCCAGAAGAAACGGGCAGGTTGTACAGCACAGAGGTGAAAACTATTGGGAGGGCAGAGATCTTGAAAATATGATGACTGCAACGGGGAAAGGTTATTTTACGTTTAAAATCCCAGAATTTATTTCAGATTCTGATGAATTGATCATTTCTTTATGGAATCGAGATTCAACGCAAGACATTTTTATAGATGCAATCGAAGTTAGGATATTAGAAAATATCTGGAACTAACCGTTTATCGATTTTCATGGACTAAGTTTCAGAATTAACTTAATTTTGAATTAAAATAATCTTATGAAAGTTTTGTCTCTCTCTTTATTAATATGTATTTCAGCGATTTCTTTTGCGAACAATGATTCATTATTTATTCGAAAAATTTATGATGAGGCGCTAGAAAATGGCCAAGCATATCAAAATTTGCGTTCGTTGTGTAAAGATATTGGAGCGAGAATAACCGGTTCTGCTGAAGCTAAAATGGCGGTTGTTTGGGGTGAGAAATTATTGAATTCTTATGGGTTTGATAAGGTGTATTTGCAGGATATAGAAGTGCCACATTGGGAACGTGGAACTAAAGAAGCGGCTTGGATGATAAATGAGGCGGGGGAGATGGAAAAACTTCATGTCATTGCTCTTGGAGGATCGGTTTCAACAAAAGGAATGATTGAGGGAGAGGTAATCGCAGTTGAATCTATAGATGAGTTAGAGAAATTAGGTGAAGAAAAGGTTAGAGGCAAAATAGTATTTTTCAATAAGGCCTTTGATCAAAAATTGATTCAGACGTTCAAAGCTTATGGTGGATGCATTGCTCAAAGACACATGGGAACCAATGCCGCTTCAAAGTTACACGCTAAGGGAGTAGTGATTCGATCGCTAGGATCTTCAACTGATCACCATCCGCATACTGGTTCTATGCATTATGAAGCAGGAGTGGATTCAGTGGCAGGTCTTGCAATGAGTACCATGGATGCTGATAAATTAAATGAATGGCTTGCAAAAGGTAAAGTAATTATAAGAATGGAGACTGATTGTAAATATTTTCCGAACGAGATTTCGCACAATGTAATAGCAGAAATGAATGGGAGTAAGGATAATAAAATTATCACATTTGGTGGTCACCTAGATTCTTGGGATGTTGGTGAAGGAGCTCATGATGATGGGGCAGGTGTAGTGCATTCAATTGAAGCGCTTAGAATTCTTAAAAAGTTAGGATATAAACCACAACACACGTTAAGATGCGTATTATTCATGAATGAAGAAAATGGGAATTTTGGTGGTAAAGGTTATGCAAAATGGGCTAAGGATAATAATCAGGAGCATATTTGCGCAATAGAAACTGACAGAGGAGGTTTTTTACCTATAGGATTTGACATCATGGGGACTCAAGAACAGGTTGAGTTGGTTAGGACGTATAAAAATCTTTTAAAAGATGTTCAGCTCTATCGTTTTGATCCAGGATATTCAGGAGTTGATATTCGTCCTCTAACAGAGTTCTACCCTGAAATGATTCAATTAGGAATGGCAATTTCTTCTCAGCGCTATTTTGATTTCCATCACGCAGAAACAGATGTTTTTGAAAACGTGAATAAAAGAGAGTTACATTTAGGTGCAGCTGCTATGGCTGCCATGATTTATTTAATGGATAAGTCACTTTAAGCGTTTAATTCTTTAACTCTTTCTATAATAATAACTATTGTGTATTTATGAGATGAGTTAATTTAGAGTGACAACCGATTTATTGGCAGCCGCTCTTGGTTTTCCTTGCAATGGAATGTGTGGTTATCTAGTAAATACAACAGACAATAGAAAGTAACAAAAAAAAGGCCTTGACAATTTGTCAAGGCCTTTTACATTTAGTTATTAATGTTCTTATTCAAGAATGATTTTTCTCATCACTGAATTTCCTTCTTTTTGAACTCTGATGAAGTAAACGCCAGATTCAAATTCAGAAATATCAATCGTTGAGTTATCGTTTTCTGATTTTTGCATGATCATTCTTCCACGAGCGTCTAACAATGTTAATTGATACTCACCTGAAAGCGTAATATTCACATCTCCTCTTGTAGGGTTAGGGAATATTAATAACTCTTCATTTAAGTTGGCATCAATTCCAACCGTTGAGAGCACAGTGAAATCAGTAACGCTTTGGCAACCCAATGAATCAGTTACAGTGATTGTGTATACACCTGCAGCAAGATTGGTTAAGTCCTCAGTAGTTTCACCATTTGGTGCCCAAGATACTGTTAATGATCCTGTTCCTCCTGAAAGTGTCACGTCAATCGCACCATTTGTTGATCCGTCATCATGAGTCACTGTTCCGTTTGCGATTGCAGCAGGATTTCCTGTTACGGTAACGTTATCACTTGAAGAACAAGTTCCTAATGTTGAAGTTGCCGTGTAAGTGATGGTTCCAGCTCCAACTGAGAATGGCGTACCGTCTGTAATTCCGTTTGTCCATGTAATAACTCCGGCGTCAGGGTTACCTGCAGTGAGTGTTAACATTACACCTTCACAAACTGTAGTATCTAAACCGGCATCAACTGATGGTGTGATGTTAGAAGTGACATCAACTTGGTCAGTTGCCATACAAGATCCTAAAGTCGCGGTTACAGTATAGGTTGTAGTTCCTACTGGTGGTGTAAACGCTACACTGTTAGTTACACCATTGTCCCATGCAATCGCTGCAGCATCTGGGTTAGATGCGTTTAATGTAACCATTGCGCCATCACAAACACTTTGATCTGTGCCTGCTCCAACTGTTGGAGTTAAGTTAACAGTTAATGTGAAGTTTTCAGGAGTACCTGAACAAATACCTAATGTTGGGGTAACAGTAATGTTTGAAACATCTGATGTACTAGATGTAGTACCAGCAAAAGCTGCAATGTTTCCAGATCCAGAACCAGCTAAACCAGTGTTGG
>JAUHXX010000233.1 GCA_030426825.1 Bacteroidia bacterium
GCTAAAAAAATATATATTACCTAGGCTGTATTGGAACAAAATGTTAAAAGGAATTGATGTGTAAAATCTAAGGAACCAATTGGTTCCTTTTTTTATAGAAAATTAGATGTTATGGAAGAGTTAATGGCAGCAAGAATGCAAATGGCGACTTCAATGGTGTTTCATATTGTGTTTGCAGCTATAGGGATGGTAATGCCATTTTTCATGGTGGTATCGCATTACAAATACTTGAAAACTAAAGATGAAAAATATCTTGAATTAACTAAACTATGGCAGAAAGGGGTAGCTATTTTTTTCGTGGTTGGAGCGGTTTCAGGAACTATGCTTTCCTTCGAACTTGGACTTCTTTGGCCAGAATTTATGAAACATGCAGGACCAATTATTGGTATGCCTTTTTCTTTAGAAGGCACAGCTTTCTTTGTTGAGGCTATTGCCCTCGGTTTTTATCTCTATGGCTGGAAAAAAATAAAGAATAAGAAGTTTCATTGGTTTACTGGGTTAATAGTTGGAATATCAGGAGTTGCTTCAGGAATCCTTGTTGTTTCAGCAAATGGATGGATGAACGCACCATCGGGGTTTGATTATATCAATGGAGAGTTTATTAATATCAATCCACTTGAAGCGTTATTAAATGATGCTTGGTTTTCTCAAGCTCTTCACATGACCTTGGCGGCTTTTGTTGCAGTAGGCTTTTCAGTTGGTGGTTTACACATGTATCAATATAAACGGCATGGTAAATTAATTCATAAAAAGGCATATGAAATAGCTTTAATTTTTGGTGTGATTGCAGCTATCCTAATTCCAATTAGCGGTGACCTTGCAGCAAAGGATATTGCAAAAAGACAACCAACAAAACTGGCTGCAATGGAAGCCCATTATGAAACTGAAAAAGGAGCTGATTTGATTATCGGAGGTATTGTTGACGAGAAAACCAAGGAAGTAAAATATGCCATTAGAATTCCAGGAGCACTTTCCTTTCTTGCTTTTGGAGATTTTGATGCACAAGTCAAAGGCCTAGATCAATTTCCTGAAGATGAAATTCCTCCAGTAGCAATCACTCATTATTCATTTCAAATAATGGTTGGTATAGGAACATTCCTGATGTTACTTGGAATGATTTATTTGGTCTCTATTAGGAAGCCACAATGGCGAGAGAACAAATTGTTCATTCTCCTATTTGTATTAGCGACTCCTCTTGGCTTTATTGCCTTAGAAGCGGGCTGGTTTGTTACCGAACTCGGAAGACAACCTTGGATCATTAATGGCATTATGAAAACTGAAGATGCTCTTACACCAGTGGAGGGTATGCAATATAGTTTCTACTTGTATCTATTAATTTATATCGGGTTATCTGTTACAGTGTTTTGGCTTATGAATAGACAGATTAAAAAACTAAACGAATTGTAATCATGGAAATCATTGTTCTTTTTTTTCTGTTCTTCTCAGCATTTGCCTATGCGCTATTAGGGGGAGCGGATTATGGAGTTGGTGTTCTGGAATTTTTCTCAGCAAATAAAAACAGGAGGATCAGTAAATTCGCAGCATATAGAATTATAAGTCCAGTGTGGGAGGCTAATCACATCTGGTTAATTTTGATCATTGTAATTATGTGGATTTGCTTTCCCATCTATTACAATCTCATCGTTACACAACTTCATATTCCAATTTCTCTTGTTTTAATAGGGATAATAGGAAGAGGAACTGCGTTCGTATTCAGACATTATGATGCCTACAAAGACCGATCACAAAAACTATATGATAGCATATTTGAAATCTCAAGTGTATTTACACCGTTTATGATAGGTGTGGTTTTTGGTGCTCTATTATCAGGAAACATGATACATCCCGAACAAATAGAGGATAAAACTTTTTTCGATCTATATATCGCAACTTGGTTAAACCCTTTCTCTATTGCCACTGGACTATTCACGGTTTCACTGTTTGCTTACGTAGCGGCTAGTTTTTTGTTTGTGGAAACAAAAGATCATGAGAAAGAATATTTTAAGAAAAAACATAAAACAACCACAATAGCAGTTATTCTTGCAGGACTTCTTCTATTTGGCGTGTCTTCTTATGAAAACAACGCCTTTGCAAAGATTGCCTTAAATTCATGGAGCATGGTCGTTTGGCTTTTCATGGTCACCGCACTCATTTATTTTGGAAATAAGTATTCACATAACAAAAATCTGTTTAAGCTGATCCTTGCTATACAAGTACTAGTTATTTTTATTGCGTGGGCAATTCCTGTTTTTCCGAACTTCATTATATTCAAAAATGGCATACTTTCTATGCTTGAAAATATTTCTCCAGATCCCGTGATAAATTCCATGGGATGGGCTTTAATTGTGGCTTCCATTTTTGTATTGCCAGGGCTCTATCATTTATTCAAGACTTTCGGTCTGTTATCAAAGTAACAAAAGTTACTGTGTGGTCTATTTCATCAATTTAATTTTGATGAAAATTATTTAAAGATGAATTGGATTTATGAACCATGGCCCTGGTATGTCGCTGGCCCAGTAATAGCATTAGTCATGACCTTACTTCTCTTGTTCGGGAAGTCTTTTGGGGTTTCAGCAAACTTAAGAACAGTTTGCAGCATTGCTGGAGCAGGAAAACTTGCAGACTTTTTTAGGTTTGATTGGAAAAAGCAAATTTGGAATCTTGTATTTGTGTTTGGAGCTGTATTAGGCGGTTTTTTTGCCCACCAATACATGACTAAGAGTCACACCATTGATCTCAACCCTGCAACCGTAGAAAATCTTGAAGAATTAGGAGTCAAGAATGCTGGTCAGTCTTATGCTCCAGAGGGGATTTTTGGACTTGAAGCTCTTGACTCATGGCAAGGATGGCTGTTTTTAATTATCGGAGGAATCCTTGTTGGTTTTGGAACAAGATATGCAGGAGGATGTACTTCTGGTCATGCTATCTCAGGACTTAGCAATCTTCAACTTCCTTCATTAATAGCGGTCATTGGCTTTTTCATTGGCGGGCTTGTAATGACTTATTTAATACTACCGTACATTATATGAACGTAATGAGAATAAGTCTATTCATGGCACTTATATTAAATATTGGTTCAGTTGTCGCTCAACATGGCGACACAAAAACCAATCATAAGATAGTAGACTATTTGAAAGAAGGACATCTTTCTGGCCAGATCAGGAATTTCACAATGACCACAATTAACTCGGGAAGTTTAAACGATTATATTGCCAACGCAATAGGAGCTTCAATTCATTACGAAACAGCTGATTGGAAAGGTTTTAAAGTCGGACTGAATGGATTGTTTGTTTATAAAACCTTCTCAAATGACCTATTAGAAATTGATACGTTAGTAGGCAAATCTGCAAGCTATGAGTTACAACTTTTTGACTTAGAACATCCTGGCAACTATACCGATCTAGATCGACTTGAGGAGTTGTATATTGATTACAATCATCAACATTGGAATGCCACCATAGGCAAAATGGAAATAGAAACTCCAATCGTTAACAAGCATGACGGAAGAATGAAACCAAAAGTATTTCTGGGTATTAAATCAGAATATGATTCAGATAAATTTGGGCTTTTCTTAGGTTGGTTCTGGAAGGCATCTCCTCGATCAATAACACATTGGTACAATATCGGTGATGCCATAGGTTTATATAATAATGGATGCTTACCAGATGGTTCACCTGCTGAATATCATGAACATATTTCATCTAAAGGACTCGGCATATTAGGGATAAGACATGCTATAACTTCAAAAGTAAATGTTGAATATTGGAACTATCATCTAGATAATATTTCGAATACGATTTTGATCAACCCTGCTTATGATGATAGTACCTGGTACTTTGGGATGATGTACTTGAACCAAATGGCTATCAGACACGGCGGGAATGAAAATGTTGAGCATACATTTTATAATCCTAGCTTAAAAACTAATGGCGTAAGTGCACAAATCGGTTACACCATAAATAAACATGAATTTGAGATAAGTGGTACTCATATTTTCAAAGGTGGGACGTTTATTTTTCCAAGAGAACTAGGCATGGATCCTTTCTACACCTTTATTTCAAGAAGTCAAATGGAAGGATCAGGAAATTCGACTGCTCTTACATTGAGATATAAATATTCAAACAAAAAACTTCAAATTGGCACTTACTGGAATAGAATGCTGTTATCAAACAATTTGACACATAACAAGTATGACATTCCATCATATGACCAATTTAATTTCGATTTGAGCTATAAATTTTCTAAGGAATTAGAAGGCTTAGAGATGCGGTTTTTATATGTTATTCGAAATTCAATTTGGAAGAACACCACTAATCAACAAACCTTTAATAAGGTTGATTTTAATCAATTTAACCTAGTATTTAATTTTAATTTTTAAGATGAAATTTATTAAGTTTTTAATCGTCGGATTTATCTTCGGTATAATAATGAGTAAAGCTGAGATCATCTCTTGGTACAGAATCTATGAGATGTTCAGATTCGAATCTTTTCACATGTATGGGGTTATCGGTTCGGCCGTAATCCTAGGAGTTTTGTCCGTTTTCCTTATCAAAAAGTTCAAATTGAAATCAATTGAAGGAGAAGAAATTACTTTCACACCTAAAAATAAAAGTATCACGCGCTATTTAGTTGGAGGTACAATATTCGGACTTGGTTGGGCTATGACAGGAGCATGCCCTGGTCCAATGTTTGTCTTACTTGGTAAAGGTATTTGGCCCATTCTACTAGTCATCTTAGGATCAGTAATAGGGACGTTCCTGTACGGAATGTTTCGAGATAAATTACCTCATTAAATACGTTCTCGCAATATCAAAGTTTTATTTTATCCAAACAATCCAATATAGTGATAAAAGGACAGGTTGTTTTTCATGTTGGTGGTCTGAGCAAGTAGAACTGATGTAATTAACGCTACTTGAAATTATCAATTGCCAGCTGGTTTTTATGATCGTTGGAAAGAAAGCTATGAAAGTAAACTTTTAAGTAAAAAGGAAAATATTGAAAAGAATCATATGAGTTTTAATCAATTCTAGTGAAACTTATTGATGCTTAATTTCGCGTAGCTCTCCAATTTGAACCCAAAGCACTCAATTAACACTTAAAAACTTAAAAATCAACTTTACATTTTTTATTCGGTTTTACCAATAGAACGCGATTATCATAGTCATATTCTACAATTTTTATAGTGTCATTATCCAGAATTATACCTAGATCCGGAAATTCAAATGTGACAGCATCTAGATTAAACAATTTCTTTTTTAGCCTGAGTGACCAAACTCCCTTCTTATGAGTTTCGTTTACTTTATGTACCTGAATTTCAGACCTCCCTGAACCTTTTTCTTCCAGATATTTATAGTAGCGTTTTGCTGCACTTACGAGAAGCTTTTTTAGTTCAGTCGAATCCATGGCTCGGAGTTTTTATGAATTATCTATACTCCTTATTTCAACAAAAGGTTTTGGTAAGATCTTATTCAAGAATCCGTTTGTGTTTGTGTAATTCTGTACTTTCCTTAATACTGTCTTAATTTTTGGGGGATCTAAATGTTCAATCACTTTCAACTACAGAATAATCCGTTAAAGATTCTAAAAACGCTTTAAGTTGCTTTTTTTCTGTTGGGCTCAAGGTAAATCCTTTGATCAATTTGGACTTATTGGGATGATTCTTTCCTCCACTAATATAGTGGTCAATAACTTGATCTAATGTATTCATAGAGCCATCGTGCATGTATGGAGCAGTCATGGCTACATTTCTTAAACTTGGTACTTTGAAGGTTCCACTGTCACTTGCCAGTGTTGTCAATCTTCCCTTCCCAGGGTCAGAATACACGTCATACAAACCATTATTTGTAATGCTGTAATTCGTGAAATTAAATCCGGAATGGCATTTAATACAGTTCAATCGCTCACTCTTAAAAAGCTCATAGCCTGCCTTCTCATCCTTAGAAAGGGCGTTTTTCTTACCTTGATAGTAGTATTGATCAAAAGCACTGTTCCCACTCACAAGTGTTCTTTCGTAATTGGCAATGGCTCGTGTTATCACATACGGATCTATTTCTCTTCCATAGGTGCGTTTTGCGGCATTATTATAGGAACTATCCTCTCTGAGTCTTTCCGCCAATTT
>JAUHXX010000234.1 GCA_030426825.1 Bacteroidia bacterium
CACCGATTTTAATGATGAAATTTCTGTTGAAGCATGGGTTTTTCTTGATAATTCAACAACAGCAGATGGATTATGGATTACCCAAGCACTTTTTAATGATGATCAAATGCCTACAAATGTCTGGTTATGGGCAGCACATTCTACTGGTGAACTTGAATGGCATGTTAATAATGGAGGGACTTGGATATCTCTTTTATCGACAAGTGTAGCAAGTCTTTCAGGCTGGCATCATATTGCCACTACAGCTGACGCAAGCGGAACATATATCTATGTTGATGGTGTGTTGGATGCATCAACCACTTCTGGTGTTACTAGCGGTATTCAGTCTTCACCGAACGCAACTTTGCATATCGGAAATGATGTGAGATATCCAAATGACGTTAATAGACATGGTGATTTTGGAATTTCTGAAATTCGAATTTGGGATAAGTATAAATCTCAAGCAGAAATTTCAGCCGATATGTCAACTTGTTTAAATGGTAATGAACCGGGTCTAGTTTATTTTAACAAAATGAACAACAACACAGGAGCTGTAGCAACTGCTTCTATTGGTGAAGATGCACTGTTTTCAACTAATATGGATGCTTCTGATTGGATAAATGCAAACAATTTATGTGATGCAGAATGTACTTTAGAAATGTCTCAAACTGCAACAGTAACGGTTAATGTTTCTACAGCTGCAACACAAACAGAATCTGCTTGTGTAGATTATACATGGCCAATTAACAGTACTAATTATACTGCAACAGGAATGTATACTGCTACTATTCCAAATGCGGCGGGTTGTGATAGTGTAATTACATTAGATTTAACAATCAATACACCTACAGCATCATCATTCAATGCAGGGGCTTGTGTTTCATACACAGTACCGTCTGGAGATGAAACGTATACCACATCAGGAATTTATATGGATACGATACCAAACACAATGGGATGTGACAGTGTAATGACGATTGATGTTACTATCGGAGCTGCAACTTCTTCAATTACAGAGGTAGCTTGCTTCACTTATACAGTGCCTTCTGGAGATGAAACGTATACTACTTCTGGAATGTACATGGATACCATTCCAAGCATGGCTGGATGTGATTCAATAATTACAATTGATGTGACTATCAATACAGTGAATGTTGGGGTTACAAATACAGATCCTACTTTAATGGCAGACGCTGTTGGCGCGACTTATCAGTGGTTAAACTGTGGAAGTGGTAATGCAGCTATCCCAGGAGCAACGAATCAAAGCTACTCTCCAACAGCGAACGGATCGTATGCGGTTGAGGTAACTGAAAACGGGTGTGTTGACACATCAAATTGTGAGACAATTGCTACGGTCAGTGTTTTTGAAAACGCTGGTATTGAAGCAAAAGTTTATCCTAACCCAACAGAGGGAGAATTATGGATTGAACTTCCATCAATTGATGGAGAAATGCAATTGAATGTTTATGCAATTGACGGTAAAATAGTTTACACAACTATCGTGAATCAATCTAAACAATTAATTGACCTTAATGAATTAGAAAGTGGCATGTATATGCTAGAGTTAATTCAAAACGATAACAAATTCATAAATAAAATAAGGTTATTTTAATTGTGAGTAGCGCTCAGTTGGTATGTAAATATCAACTGAGTTTTTTCGTTTAGTAGAAAGGCCATCCATTTATTGGATGGCCTTTTTTATTATTACTATTTTAGCAACGCATTGATGATTTTACCGTCAATGTCAAAAATGCCCAAACTTATGTCTATAAACCCCAAAAATTATTTGACTTGGTTTTGTTTACTGTTAGCAGGATTCTGTCAATCTCAAACTGTTTCAAATATTAATGTTCAGCCCGCTGGAGGCCTATGCGGATTGGTTGATTGTAATGGTCAAGCAGCCATTTATATTGATAATGGAACGCCCCCATTCACAATTTCATTGTCCAACGGAGATTCTTATTCCACCTCATATAACTACCTAGCTTTGGATAGTTTGTGTGCAGGGCTTTATTCGTTCACGGTAACTGATAATTTAGGTGCTACATATACGGATGGATTTCAAGTTGATTTAACTTCGAATGTAATCATTGACAGTGTTGAAACCTTGAAAGAAATTGAGTGTTATGGTGCGTTGAATGGTGTAATAGCAGTGCATGCGAGTGGAGGTGAGGGACCTTACTCCTATGAATTACCAGGAGTGTTAATTCAATCCGGCAATGTTTTTCAGAATGTGCCAAGCGGAGGTCAGGTGATAGTATCTGATCAGAATGGATGTGCCGACACCTCAATATTCAATGTTTTAGAAGCGTTCCCATTTTCCTTTTCCACGACTACTCAAAACTCATGTGGAGGTGCCTGTACGGGTTCAGTGAGTTTTGCTGTTTCAGGTGGAACGCAGCCGTATACATACTCTAGTGATAATGGACTTACTTTTCAAACGAACAACTCTTTTACAGGCTTATGTGCAACAAACTATACTTTAGTTGTAAAAGACGCTAATGGTTGCTTAAGTAATACAAATGTTTATTTAACAGGAGGTCCACCGCTCTCCATGTCTCCATCCGTGACTCAACAACCTTCCTGTAGTGGTGTTGCTGACGGATCAATAGCTGTGAATCCTTCAGGTGGAACACCCCCTTATTCATCAAGCATAGATGGAGGTCCATTACAGGCATCCATGAATTATTCGAATATACCTAGCGGTCAACATCAAATTTATTTAATTGATAACAATGGTTGTGACCTATACATGAATATTACATTAACCGCCTCCAGTAACTTTGTTTTTAATTATGTAGCGAATAATCCTACAAGTAGCTGTAATGCATTTGACGGTTCGTTTGAAATTGCTGCTTCAGGTATGGTAGCGCCTTATATCTATACAGTTGATGGCTGGGTAAGCGCACAAGGGGTCGGAATGTTTAGTGGATTGTCAGCTGGAATTTATACCTTAATGGTAATGGATGGTAACGGCTGTGTTGACTCAGTATATACCACAATCTCTGATGGGCCATTAACTACACAAACTGATGCGGCTCTTGATCCCTCTTGTGGAGGAGCTTGTGATGGAGTTGTGCAAGCTAGTCCAACATCTGGCTTAGCACCCTATTCTTATTTTATTGATTTCGATAATACACCCTATCCAACAAATACTTTTACCGGCTTGTGCGGCGGGCAACATTTTGTCGGAATTCAGGATAACAATAATTGTCTAGCTTATGAGGAGATTGATTTGGCAGTTATTCAACCGATTACATTCACTACCAGCACCGCTAGCCCTGTATGTTCGAATGGAACAGGTCAAATCACGATAAATGGTGTTATGGGAGGGGATGGAGGACCTTATCAGTATTCAATAGATAACGGAGCAACTTTTCAATCTGGAAA
Organism: Bacteroidia bacterium; assembly: GCA_030426825.1. Lineage (GTDB taxonomy): Bacteria > Bacteroidota > Bacteroidia > Flavobacteriales_D > Crocinitomicaceae > Paracrocinitomix. The sequence continues at coordinate 3,370 of JAUHXX010000234.1, forward strand.
CGTATTTTCGGGTCTAAGTCCAGGAACATATACACCAGTTGTTCAAGATGGAAATGGTTGTCAAGGAACACAAAGCGTGTCACTGTTGGGTCCCGCCAATCCTCTAGGAGTAACCGCTTCATCTGCTGATGTTCAATGTTTTGGGGGTAATTCGGGTTATATTTTCATTTCGGCATATGGTGGTACAAGTCCTTATAGCTATGATTTAGGCGGGAACGTATCATCAGTCGGGAATTATCCTAATTTGGTTGCAGGATCTTACTACTTTGTCGTAACTGATGGGAACGGGTGCTCAGTTGATACTACAATTTTAATCAGCCAGCCGAGCTCGGCAGTTCAAATCAATTCCACGGCATTTACAAATCCAGAATGCAATGGAAATATGGATGGGAGCATTGAAATTAATGCATCCGGTGGAACTCCTTATTTATTATACAGCCCAGATAATGGAACAAGCTTGTTCTCTTTTGATTCTATTCCTTTTTTAGGAGGTGGAACCCATACTGTTTTGGTTCAAGATGTACATGGATGCACTCAAACAAGTACTGTCACCCTGACTGATCCTCTTGCAGTAATAATAGACACGTTGAATGTAGTTCCAGAGTTCTGTGCTGGCTTTTGTGACGGTACAGTTGAAGTGACCGTGGTGAATGGTACGACTCCTTATTTTATGAGTACGAACGCAGGCAATTTCCAATGGTTAACATTGAATCACTTTTTACTAGATTCAATTTGTTCAGGCCCCGTGAATATAACTGCTATAGATGATTCAGGATGCGTAAACTCTTTTAATTTCAATATGGTTTCGCTTACTTCATTGAGTATTGATACAACAAATTTTATTGAGGCAGATTGTTACAATGATTGTGATGGTATTGTCGACTTAACTATATCAGGAGGTAGCTCTCCTTACGTTTTAACGGCTTCTTCAGGATACGTAAATGCTATTTCTCCAGGCATTTTTCAGTTGGATAGTATTTGCAGTGGATCTATTCTTGTATCTGCTACAGACAATAATGGCTGTTCTGAAAATGCAACTTTCGTATTTACTGAACCAACTGCTCTTTCAATGGATACATCAAACTATGTATCGCCAACTTGTTTCAAAGACTGTGATGGAATAGTGGATATCTCAATTTCAGGAGGCAATCAGCCCTATTCATTTACGGCTAATTCGGGTCATATCGTTAATATGGGATCTGGGCAGTACCAATTAGATAGCATATGCGCCGGTTCTATTCAGCTTATGGTTTCGGATAATTCTGGCTGTACTGAAATTCAAACTATTGCATTTTCTGATGCAGATAGCATGTACTTTAGTTTTAATCAATTATCTGTTGCATCATGCACGGCATGTAATGATGGGGTAGGCGAGATTACGGTTTTCGGTGGGACAGCCCCTTACAGCGTAGATTGGAGTCCGTTTGGTTCAGCAGATATTGATACCAGCTGTTCAGATTTAATGGGCGGAACAGGATTACTCTGTGTTACGGACGCTAATGGTTGTCAGTTTTGTGATTCGGTCACAGTGAATTTTATTGATGATATCGGTTTTGAAGATTTTGAACAAGAATACAAGGTTTATCCCAACCCAACAGAAGGAGAATTATGGCTTGAGCTTCCATCAATTGAAGGAGAAATGCGTTTGAACGTTTATTCAATTGACGGTAAAATTGTATACACAATAATTGTAAATCAAACCAAACAATTAATTGATCTGACTGAATTAGAAGGTGGCATGTACGTGCTAGAGTTAATTCAAAACGATAACAAATTTAGAAGAGAACTTGTGTTGTTTTAATTATTCTCTACAAAGGATGCATGTTTGGTGTAAATGATGTACTAATGTCTTCTGCGTTCAACACACTGCTCTCTAAGCTCTTCTTCAAGAATTCGTGAATAATACCAAAATGTTTTGGTAGGAACATTGCTTAATGTAATTGTTCTGTAGAAAATGAATTGGTCATTATTTACTTTAAGTAAATAGCTTTCACGTCTTTCTTCTGGTGTAATGCGAGCGAATTTTATAGAATCATTTTCATCCTTAAAAAGTTTATAAAGTGCATTATCCCAGTTACCAGCTGAACAAACTTTTATGCTGTCTTCGGTGTATTCAAAATAATACTCCAATAACCTTATCGTTTCAATGGTATCTTTTTTAAAAGCACTCATAGAATCTAATTTCCAAAAGCCTTCTAATTTGTAGGTTTCAGAATTATTGGATGTGTTTTGTCCATAAGCATCCGAATAATAGATGCTGAAAAGGCACAAAAAAATTATCAATTTGTTTTTCATCTTATCCAATCAAGTTCAAGATATGGAATAATTATTGATTTGATCTGAGCGTTCAAATCTTTACATAAATAAAACATACTGAATGCTATTTGAATGAATTTGGATAGGTACTTTTACAATACGTATGATCAAAATTAAATTGCTACTTTCTTTTTTCTTGTTGACTTCATTAAGTCTGGCTCAGAACCTTGATGAACAAATTAAGTCGGTCAACGATCAGTTGGATACTCTGGAGTTGGAGAGAATTCAGTTACTCCAAAGAATGGAAGTATTGAAACAACAATGGATCCAAGAAAAAATAGATGAAGTCGGTATACCGAAAAAAGATGGAGATGGAGAGATTATTTCGCATGCGGCCATGCGAAATAATCTCTCCA
>JAUHXX010000235.1 GCA_030426825.1 Bacteroidia bacterium
ATGTGATGATCAGTAATTAGTTTGTTCAAAGCTGCGTAATGATCTGCTCCCTTGCTCGAATAAGCAGCTACCATAAATAGTTGCCCAATTTTTTCATCCAAAGACATTGCCGCCAAAACAGAGTCGGCCCAAGGCGTTTTTTTTGATAAAAATTCGGGCTGATTTTGATTATTCGCTGAAATGTCATTTTGACCACTCGATAAAAGCGATATCAAAAGAAATAATGATAAAAGATGCGTTTTAAGCATAGTGAAAGCGTTTTTTAATCTTTTTTAAATGTCTGTTAATGTCCTAAATTCAATGCTTTGACGAATTTATGAATAAGAAGAGGCATAAATCATACCATGGTACAACTTTTGTTCACTTCTTACTGTGGATGGACAGTGAATTAAGGTGAATAACTTATGGTTATTTTTGAAGTTAATCTCCTTATATTTGTTTTCCAAGCCGCTTTTATTATTTGAAAGGTTCTCGGATTTTTTCGAGATAAAAAATTAGAATTATGAATTGGAACAAAATGTCACTTTTTAAGCTTCCGAACAGACACAAGCGGTTTGATTACATTCCCCGTTATTATGATCCCAAAAAGGAAGAGTTAGAAAAGAAAATTAAACAGGCTGAAAGTGCAACTGATGCTAACGGAAATTATCAACGCGAATTATCTTTTAGACAACAAACGGCTGATAAATGGGGGAATACGGATTTTAAAAGAGAAGCAATGAGATCAAATGTACGTTTGATTATCATTTTCGGAATTATTCTTTTTGCGGTTTTCTTTTTATTCCAATATCTTGATGTAATTGGAACATTTATCGATAATAATAAGGGTAAATAGTTCATGTCAGACGTCATTAAGTTACTACCAAGTCACATTGCGAATCAAATTGCTGCTGGGGAAGTTGTGCAAAGGCCAGCTTCTGTGGTAAAAGAATTAATTGAAAACGCTATAGATGCGGGAGCATCAAAAGTTTCTCTCGTAGCAAAGGACGGTGGAAAGACGCTGGTTCAGGTTATTGACGGATGCTCGCATGGCATTTGAAAGGCACGCCACCAGTAAAATAGCTAAGGCTGATGATTTGTTTGCTTTACAGACAAAGGGATTTAGGGGAGAGGCATTGGCTTCAATCGCAGCAATAGCGCATGTTACACTGAAGTCAAAATTACATGATGCTGAATTGGGAACAACGATCATCAATGAGGGTTCTAAAATTGTCAGTCAAGAACCTGAGCTGTGCGCAAATGGCACTTCAATTGCCGTAAAGAATTTGTTTTATAATGTACCTGCACGGCGCAATTTCTTAGGAAAAGATACTACAGAGTACCGTAAAATTTTAGATGAATTCATGCGGGTGGCTTTGGTGCATCCAGAATTAGAAATTAGTTTTCATCACAATGATGATGAAATTTATAACTTACCTAAAGCCAATCATAGACAACGAATTGTTCAGATTTTTGGTAAATCCTATAATGAACGTTTAGTACCCATAAATGAGGAAACTGATATCGTGAAAATATCCGGTTTTATTTCAAAACCTGAATATGCGAGAACAAAACCAGATCAATCTTTCTTTTTCGTAAATAACCGTTTTTTTAAAGATCGTTATTTGAATCACGCCATTCAAAACGCGTATGAGGATTTAGTTCCATCACGAAAATTCCCGCCTTATTTCATTTATTTTGATGTACCGCCACAGTCAATAGACGTTAATGTGCATCCGACAAAAACAGAAATAAAGTTTGAAGAAAATCAGGCAATTTATGCCTTTTTAAGAAGTGCAATTAAACAGGCCTTGGGTCAGTTTAACGTTGCGCCAACCATTGATTTTGAACCTGAACAAAGTTTTAATGTTCCAAAATTAAAAGATGGTGAAAGCGTGAAGATGCCTGAAATTAAGGTGAATCCAGATTATAATCCGTTTAATAGTACAAAATCACCTAGTACAAAGTCATCTTCTAGTTCCAATTATAGTGGAGCTGTTGGCTCAAACGGCTTTACCAAAATTGTTCCAGATAAAAATGCCTGGGAAAACTTTTATGAGGATGCGAAGTCAGATGAAAAAAATGAGGATGAACAGCATAATTCATTGACCATTTCGTCTTCAATGGATGAAGGAGAAGAGTCTGTAAAGATTGAAAAGAAAAAACCTGTACAGATAAACGAGAAGTACATCTTGAGCTCAGTAAAAAATGGTTTTATCTTAATTGATCAATACAGAGCACATTGTAGAATTATTTTTGATCAACTGATGGCCTCAGATGCAAAAAACGAAGTGCAAAAATTGCTTTTTGAAGAAAAGCTGAGTATTGAAAAGGCAGATAAACCTTTTTGGACAGAGATTGTTGATGCATTGAATGAATTAGGTTTTGAACTAAGGATAGAGGAGGATGAAATCATAGTTTCAGGTCAACCGCACTTGTCTAAACAGCAGAACCCGGTTGAGTTGGTTACTCAAATTTTTGAGGCTTATAAATTAACTGAACAAACTGAGGATATTGAGATTAAAAGTAGATTAGCCATGTCAGTAGCTTCGGGCTTAGCGATAAAAGGAGGTACAAGTTTAGGTGTTGCAGAAATGGAGCATTTGATTGATGAATTATTTGCCTCAAGTTCACCGCAGTTGTCACCACATGGTAAAAAGATAATCGAAACCTTTAGTATGGACGAAATAATAAAAAGATTTAGCTGATGTTTAGAAGTATGTTTGCGAATATGCCCAACGTGGTAAAGAACCTGTTAATCATTAATGCATTGTTTTTCCTGGCCACTATGGTGATGGAACGTCAAGGAATAAACCTGATCATTGAATTGGGTTTGTATTACCCGGATTCTCCAATGTTTAGGCCGTTTCAGCTGATGACACATTTCTTTATGCATGCAGGTTTTACTCATATTTTCTTTAATATGTTTGCCTTGGTTGTATTCGGTGGACATTTAGAAAGAATGTGGGGGCCAAAAAGGTTTTTAACATTCTATTTTATTACAGCTTTGGGAGCTGCTGCATTGCATATGGCGGTTCAAGGGATTGAAATCTATAATTTGACAGGCTCGTTTTTCCCAAATATTCAAGTCGGAGACATGGTTACCCCCGAGGGGCAACAAGCCTTTTTTAACATGATGATTCCAACAGTAGGTGCTTCAGGAGCGGTTTACGGAATAGTTGCTGCGTTTGCCATGTTGTTTCCGAATACCGAGTTAATGCTTTTATTTCCTCCTATTCCAATCAAAGCAAAATGGTTAGCCTTGGGGCTTGCAGGATTAGCTTTATATCAGGGTTATGTCAATAATCCGGGTGATTCAGTGGCTCATTTTGCGCATCTTGGTGGTATGTTATTTGGTTTTATTATGGTAAAGACCTGGCAAAAAGACAGTTCTAAATTTTATTAAAATGCAACAAGGCGGATTCTTAGAGCAAATTAAATATGCGTACAAGCGCTCAGGAGTAATCGGACAATTGATTGCTGTGAGTTTAGTTGTGCATTTGCTGTTCGGCGTTTCGTTCATGATTGAACGTTTGTTTATTCATCCTGAAATCATTCAAGCAGGTGGAGCAAGTGTAGTTGAGTCATTCAAAGGTCAATGGTTTGCAGCTCCAGGTGATCCTGCAATGCTGATCTATAAACCGTGGACGTTAATTACACAGTTATTCACACATGGTGATTTCATGCACCTGCTGTTTAATATGGTGGGATTGTATTTTACCGCTAGTTTATTTGTTCAGTTTTTTGGAGAACGAAGATTAATTTCAACTTACTTTTTAGCTGGGATTTTCGCCTATTTATTTCATATTGGTTGTTACTATTTAATTCCGGCATTTAAAGGACAGGTAGTGAACGGTTTGGTAGGTGCTTCTGGATCTATCATGGCTATTTTTGCGGCCATTGCTATCCACAGACCTAGTTTTAAAGTAATGTTGTTCGGTGTTATTAAAATGCCTTTGATTTTAATTGCGGCGATTTATATTTTTATTGATTTAAGAAGTGCGTTTAACCCTGATGGAATAGCGCATTTAGCACATATTGGTGGAGCGCTATTTGGCGCATTATCCGTAATAAACGTTCATTCTTCAAAACACTTTATGAACAGATTTGACAAATGGTTCTCTAAATTTAAGTGGCCTAGTTTTAAGAGGAAACCTAAAATGAAAGTGTATAAAACACAGGCCAAAGAAATGACTGATGATGAATACAATCAGGCTAGAAAAGACCATCAGCAAAGAGTTGATGCTATTTTAGATAAGATTTCTAAAAAAGGATATGAAGGTCTAACGAAAGAAGAAAAAGAAATTCTCTTCAATGAAAGCAAGCGCAACTAAACCTGGATTGCATTGGGTGTTTAAAATCTTTCTAGGGATTAATCTGCTCAATTCAGCTCTCTTATTTGGTGCTTATTTGAACACGCATGTATCTCCAAATGAATGGGGTTACCTGTATTTTCTCGGCCTCGGGTATCCCATCCTTCTAATAATAGCCCTTGTATTTATTCTCCTCTGGTTTTTCGTAAAAAAGAAACTCATGCTGATATCCATCATTACCATTTTGATTGGATTTAATCATCTTCGGCATTTTTTTGCTGTCACTGTATTTCAGCCAACTATTGAAGAACCAATAAAGGTCCTATCGTTTAACGTTCACATTTTTGATTTGTACAACTTGGAAGGACGGGAAAAAAACAAGCAAGAGATTTTTAAGTTTTTGAAGGAGCAAGACGCAGATGTATATTGTTTTCAAGAGTTTTATCATCAAGATCAATCTTCAAATTTCCAAACTAAAAATGAGATGATTCCATTGCTGGAAACCCCTCATTATCATGAGAGATATACCCATGAAATGTTAGATAAGAAATTTTTTGGAGTGGCCACCTTTTCTAAATATCCGATCATCAATCAAGGTGAAATACCTTTTGATAATGACCCTAATAACTATTGTATCTATTCAGATATCCTTAAAAATGAAGATACCATACGAGTTTTTAATGCGCATATAGGTTCGATTCGATTACAATCGGATGATTATGAGTTTTTTGGTGATGATGAGCGTCCGAAATACTTAGAAAACAAAGAGGCCGGCCAAAGAATTTTAGGCAGACTAAAAAGAGCGTTTGAAAAACGTGCAATTCAAGCAGAAAAGGTGGCAGAACAAGTTGCTATTTCTCCTTATCCGACAGTATTATGTGGTGATTTCAATGACACGCCGGTTTCATATTGTTACCGACAATTTAATAGGTATTTGTATGATGCTTTTGTTGAATCAGGGAATGGAATAGGGCAGACCTATATTGGAAAAGTTCCGTCAAATAGAATTGATTATATTTTTTACAGTGCTGCATTTGAATCGGCTAACTTTACAACGCACCAAGTTAATTTGTCTGATCATAAACCCATTAGTGTAGAATTAGGATTTATTGATTAAATTGAAAATATGAAAGGAATAATAACAACATTAATTTTATTAATTGGAATTACTTCTTTTAGTCAGGATGCTGCTTGTGGTCAAGTGCCTAGAGGAGGTGTCGAAGTGAAAGCTGATCCAGGTGATGATTTAATATCGACCGTTGAGAAAGAAGTTGGAAAACAATTTAAAAAAGGGGAGGCAGAGGGCGTTTTTAAAGTCTTTGTGGACTGCAAAGGTCAGGTTTATAAATGCTCTTATCAAAAAGGAACTTTTTTAAGTGCTGAAGCGAATAAGTTGACCGAGTTAATTCAAACCACTGAGTGGGAGCCGGCTTATATTGGTCAGGAATCTGTCAATTCAATTGTTTTTATAAAAATTGAGTTGAAAGAAGGTAAAGCAATTCTTTCTATTCAGTAGGGAATAAGGTGCCATTAATCCATTTTGTCATATTTTGATCACTGCTAAAAGTCCCCAAATAGTAGTTAGAGCTCACATCTAATGCTTCACTTACTGAAGCAATTTCTTTGTCAGGTCCTTCTAGTCCATAGTAATTTGAGTGTACGAACCACAGTCCAGAATTTGATTTAAGTATCATGCCTACATGAGAATCTAGACCGACAATATACAGGTGATTTTCTCTT
>JAUHXX010000236.1 GCA_030426825.1 Bacteroidia bacterium
TCAATTCTATCCGCAACCCACTGATAATTTGCTGGGTTTGACATGTCAGCAGTATCAGCAAAAGTTTCAATTTTTACCATTTCTAAACTATCAGCTGAATGTCCACCACCTTGCAGATCATATTCTTGATCCAAAACAGTGATATCATTGTCATCAATTCCATATTGATTTTGAAAGAAGTAATTATCTACACGTTCCTTGATAGAATGTATCCCCCAGTACTCTCCATTGACGAATAGAATTATATGGCGATAGTGTTGCTGATCACCATTTAAACCTTTCGTAATTAAATTGGCCAAATCGTCTCTAGGAAAACAATCTGGACGGTGCCCGCCAGCTCTAATTAAAATTCGCTTAAATTTTTCTAACTGAAAATCTTCAAAAAATGGGTATTTAAAATTGTTAACGGTATCATACTCAGCATATACTCTAAAATTCTTTTTAGCTGAATGACGCGTTCCACCGCCATGAATTCTTGTTCTTACATTTTGATCAATAACTAGATTTCCATGTTGATCAAAATATTCGAAATGGGCAATGCGTTCCCATGCCACACCTTTTTGACCGTAATTACCCATTGGATGATCACCGTAATGGTAAATTCCAGTTGCATCCGAAAAAAGGTCAATACTATCAACTACAAAGGATAAAATTGGGAATTCGTAAAGGTTAGCGCCGTTGGCATCAACCGATATAGTTTTTGTTACAGTTGGTGAAGGAACGAATCCTGCTTTAAAAGCTTTTACTTTTAATATATTCATTTTAAACACCTCTCCATTTGGAGAAAGCCATCCTCTATTGTTTGCTCTTTGTGTCGTATAATCTCCTACCGGATGAGTAAAAGAAGGATTTGTAGGGATTTCAGAAAAATTATTTGCTTCACCAACTCTACTTGCTAGTGTAATCGGTCCAGTATACACAGAGTTTGTTGGCGTGGGCTCACTACCGTTTAACGTATAAAACAAAGTGACACCTGGCTCAGGATGAGTAATAGTGACGTCCACATCTGTTGTGTAAAAACCAGCGTTTACGTCAATTGTAGGCGCAACCAATTGTTGAGCTCGAGAGCTAATGGTGACTAAACCTACAAGTATTATAAGAGTAAAGAGCTTTTTCATTCTTATGTAATACGTTTCATTTATCTAAATGGATTCCTTTTTGGCAGATAAAAAATTTTTTATATCCAAAAGAAAATCTATATCCTCTTCAATTTTATTTCCAATTACCACAACGTCAGCACCGGCTTTGTATGCTTTTTCAATATCTTCAGTTGTGCTAATACCCCCACCAACTATTAATGGAATGGTAATTTGATTTTTTACCGCATGAATCATTTTTGCACTTACGGGATTAATTGCGCCACTTCCTGCATCTAAAAACACTGATTTAAAGCCCATCATTTCGCCAGCAATAGCCGTGTTTACTGCTATTCCAATTTGGTCGTTTGGAATGGGACTGGTTTGGCTCACATAGGCTACTGATGAAGATTTTCCGCCATCCACTAATAAATAAGCAGTTGAGATCACTTCGATATCCATTTTTTTTAGCAAATGCGCCGATTGAACTTGGTGCCCAATTAAATAATCCGGGTTTCTGCCTGATAATAATGACAAAAATAACAGTCCGTCAGCCTTTTCATTAATCTGTTGATGTGAACCTGGGAAAATGATAACTGGAATTTGAGTTGATTTTTTAACCAAATCAATCGCGTCATTCATTTCGTTAGAATTGACTGTGCTTCCTCCAATGAAAATAAAACTAGGATTCAATAGATTTATTTTGTCCAACGTAGTTGGCAATTTTTCTAGTGTTAATTCCTTATCGGGATCAATTAGAATGGCTAACTTCTGCTCTGAATTGGATAATATGTCATATAAGTGAGAAATCACAATAATTCAATTTTTCCTTGTTCAATTAATCCAACAGAATCAAAAATCTTATAAATATAGATGCCCGATTTGAGGTCAGATTTGGATACTTCATAACCCGAAAGGGCATTGTTTTCTGAGAGCATCATCCGACCTTGTATGTCATAGATCTCAAGCCTTAATGACTCATTCGAATCAAAATTGAAATTCACGACATCATAAGATGGGTTAGGGTAAACGGTAAAATTAAAATGGCTGTTCTCTTGTGTTGATAATAGTGGGTCAAACATCCAAAAATCCCTCATGTTGGTACCGTCCGTACCGGTTCCGGCATAGGCCCTGTTGTTAATGACGAAGGAAACCATATAACGTCTGCCTTCCCCATTAAAATCGGAGAATTGGGTCCACGTATCTGTGTCAAAATCGTATTCCCAAAAATCTTCATAGTTAATAGTGGCGTCCACGTCATTCCCAGTTCCAATATATCCCTTTCCGTTTAGTACGAATCCAGTTGCATCTTGTCTAAAATATGGACCAACATCAGATTTTTGCGTCCAGGTATTTGTTGAGGGATCGTATTCATAAAAATCCTTCGTATGATCACCGAAAATGTGCCCAGTTCCCAAATAACCTTTTCCATTATATTCAAATGAAACTGCAGAACTTCTTGCCTCTCCCAAGAAATCAGCCATCATTAACCAACTGTTTGTAGCAGGGTTATATCTATAGAAATCATCTTCATATCCAAAGTCAGATTGACCAGTTCCTACATATCCTCTGTTATTTAATACAAACGCTGAAGCTCCTCTTCTTGGATTTCCTGGAAAATCGGCAATGGGCTGCCAGATATTAAATTCCGGAGAATATCTATAAAAATCATCATGATAAAAGTCTTGATCGTCTTCACCTAATCCTACATAACCAAAATCCCCAATAGTAAAAGCTGTTGAGTGATAACGTTTACCACCTCCGAAATCTGCAATTTGTGTCCAGGTATCACTTGCTGGATCGTATTGCCAAAAGTCTTCATGATAATAACTTTGCCCGGAATTAATATGACCACCTCCGACATAACCTTTGTTTCCAACAGAAAACGCCACACAACGGTGTCTTGCATTGCCACCAAAATTGGCAACTTGTACCCATTGGTCAGAAGCAATTGTGTCATTAATCTCTGAGAAAACAGAGAAAAATATTATAAGGGTAAGTAGCTTTTTCATTTAATTCTTAAGAATTAACGAGTAAAGATAAGATTAAGTTGGCAATTGATCAGTCTTTAACCGATACTTTTCTCTATTTAGCTATCACTTAAGTTCTTCTAGATGAAAAAGATATGTGATCAAATAATCCTCAAAGTAGAGAACATCATAAGGGTATAGATTTGAGCTTCCGTCAAGTTTTATTTCTAATAAAGGTCTTGTTTCTGTTGAATGCACAACAATATTTTCATTGAAAAGTAATCCAGGCTTATTCATGAGTTTATAAACCGCTTCTTTAATGCTCCAAACTGTGGTAAGGACTTTAATGCTTTCGGTATCTAAAACTTCATATTCTAAATCGGCTAAAAATTTGTGCTTAATGCGTTGAATTTTATCTTTAAAGTATTCGATATCTACACCTATATAATGGCTGTTAGAAAAAGCAACCAAAATAGTTTGTTGTGAATGAGATATACTGATGTGTCCATTGTTAAGAACTGGCTTGCCATTATCTAGGTAACAGACCTTAGATGATAAATTGAAACTTTTAATTAAAACTCGAGTGAAGTAAAACTCAAGTCTTCTTTTATCAGATAAAAAATTGTCAAATTTTAATTTCTCGTCTGATGAGAGAAGAGATAAATCTAACTGTTCAACCCCACATAAAGAATAATCTAATCGTTTGATTAAAATTTCTTCTAGGTCTAATATGATGTCAATTTTATAAGTCAAGTTGGTAATTTAGTGCAAATTAAAAAGGAGTTTTGTACTTTTGCACCTGAAATAAAAAGAAAATAAAAAATAATGAGCGATACTCAAGAAAAATTAAGCTACAAGGTTAAGGATATTAGCCTAGCAGAGTGGGGGAGAAAAGAAATTAGATTAGCTGAAGCTGAAATGCCAGGATTAATGTCTCTGAGAGAAGAGTATGGTGCTTCAAAACCATTAGCTGGAGCAAGAATTGCTGGATGTCTTCACATGACTATTCAAACTGCAGTTTTAATCGAGACTTTAACAGCTTTAGGTGCAGAGGTTACTTGGTCATCATGTAATATTTTTTCAACTCAAGATCAAGCTGCTGCGGCTATCGCTGCAACTGGTGTGCCAGTTTACGCTTGGAAAGGGATGAATGAAGAAGAATTTGATTGGTGTATTGAGCAAACGATCAAAGGATTTGAAGGTGGTAAACCTTTAAATATGATTTTGGATGACGGTGGAGATTTAACAAACATGGTGTTTGATAGATATCCAGAGTTATGTGCTGATATTAAAGGTTTGTCTGAAGAAACTACAACAGGTGTTCACAGACTATATGAAAGAGTAAAGAATGGAACTTTAGTAATGCCAGCTATCAACGTGAACGATTCAGTTACTAAATCTAAATTTGATAATAAGTACGGATGTAAAGAATCATTAGTTGATGCAATTAGAAGAGCTACGGATACAATGATGGCAGGTAAAGTTGCTGTTGTTGCGGGATATGGTGATGTAGGAAAAGGATCTGCGGCTTCATTAAGAGGCGCTGGAGCGAGAGTTATTGTTACTGAAATTGACCCAATTTGTGCTTTACAAGCTGCAATGGACGGTTTTGAAGTTCAAAAAATGGACAACTGTGTTCACAGAGCAGATATCGTTGTAACAACCACTGGTAACAAAGATATTATCGTTGGTCGTCATTTTGAAAAAATGGGAGACAAAACAATCGTTTGTAACATTGGACACTTTGACAATGAAATTGACGTGGCTTGGTTAGACAACAATTATGGGTCAACTAAGAATGAGATTAAACCTCAAGTTGATTTATATAATGTAAATGGTAACGATATCATTTTACTAGCTGAAGGTAGATTAGTGAATTTAGGATGTGCTACTGGACACCCTTCATTTGTAATGTCGAATTCATTTACAAACCAGACTCTAGCACAAATCGAATTGTGGAACAATTCTGATAAATATGAAAATGATGTATATATGCTTCCGAAACATTTGGATGAAAAAGTTGCAAAACTTCATTTAGCGAAAATCGGAGTTGAGTTAGAAGAATTGTCTCAGGAACAAGCCGAATATATCGGAGTTACTGTTGATGGTCCTTACAAGCCAGAGCACTATAGATATTAATAGAAGATATAATTATGGTGAAGGGTTATCGGAAACGGTAGCCCTTTTTTTAGTTAAACACGTAAACACTGTACTGTCCGTCCCAGCTAGTATTATATCTTTTAAGTCCCCATTTAGCGGGGCCAGCGATTACAACCCCACTACTTACGCTATAGGTTGCGCCTGAGCAGGTGTCAATTAATTGTAATTCATTGTCTGGATCAAGAATAACTGTTGAGCAAGGATCTTCGTGATTAAAGGTAGAATGTCTGTCCAATGCAATAAATTCGTCAAAATTACGATAGATAAATAAACCTCTTGAACCACCGTTTGCAAATGCATAACCTCCTGGTCCATTTAAAGCTTGGTAAGAGGGCAAATCAAGATTTATTGTTAAATTGACAGGAACATTTGGTATAGGATGAACTTCATCTTTACAAGATGTGAAAAATAATCCTGTAAAAATTGTACAATAAATTGCGAATCTTGAATATATTTGAATCATGAAGAATCGATTGTTTTCTATACTAACGAAAATAGCAATAATTATTGCATGCGCAGTTGTTGTTCCAAATTATGGCTTCAATCAAGATAAAGGAGCGAAAACTGTTAAAACAGGTAAATCGAAAAGTCGATCGAAAAAAATTAAACAAGGAAAACGTTCTAGAAAGAAAAGTTATAAAAATCAAGATAAGGCTACTCGAAAGAGAATGAAACGTGCAGCTAAGAATGCTAAACGAAGACAAAGAGGGAAGCCAATGAAAAATAACAGGCTGACTTAGAGCTTCTTAAAATTTGTTAAATAGACTTGTATATTTTCTCTGAAATTCAAGTCTATTTTTCTTTTACATCAATTCATCTTAA
>JAUHXX010000237.1 GCA_030426825.1 Bacteroidia bacterium
CATTACCTATGGTGCAGATAGCACAAAACAAGAGCGTGCATATCTGCTAAATTTCTTAGGAATGAATTTGTATGAAATGGATGAACAAAATGGTATCCTTCTGAAGGTATCCTATAATGACAACGCTTTAACCAGTGTTTTTGAAGTTGAAGGTAATTTGCTACATGTTGTATACAGAATTACCAAAAAAGGTATTCTTTTTGAATTGACCTCATCCAACGGTAAAACGATTAGTGGCGGAATTACGGATGATTCAGGAGCCAAGGTTCCTGAGGTTGGCTCCTATCAAACAATCGCCTTTCAAACTGCGTTTTTGAAAAGACAAAAATGAGTTTTGCTGACAAATTCGCAACAGCTTATAAAAAGGTGCTTCCAAGCCCTTTCTCGATAGCCATATTATTGACGTTTTTTACTTTTTTAATTGCGCTAATTTTTACAAAAAACGAGCAAATAGGATATGGAGAACATACGCTTCATCTATTAAAAAGTTGGGAAGAAGGCCTTTGGAAAGAAGGAGGTGGAGGACTGTATTTTGCTTTTCAAATGATGCTGATGTTGGTGTTGGGTCATATCATGGCGCTTTCCACTGCAGCTTCTAACATCATTTCTAAGCTTACTGCGCCTTGCACCACCACTGCCAATACCGCATTTATTGTCACCTTCAGCACGATTCTTGTCAGTTTATTTAACTGGGGCCTCGGATTAATATTTGGAGCGATCTTGGCTCGAAAAGTCGGTGAGAAATTTGCTCGAGAATTAAAGCCATTAAACTATCCATTAATTGGGGCCGCGGCCTATTCTGGCCTCATGGTTTGGCATGGAGGGTTGTCCGGATCCGCTCCAATTAAAGCTGCTGATTCTGGAAATATAGCTTCATTCTTGCCAGAAAATTCAAATGTTCCAGACCAAATTGACTTAAGTCTTACCACTTTTTCAACTATGAATATAGTTGTAAGTGTATTACTGATTATAGGCTTGCCTACTCTAATGTATTTTCTTGGTAAAAAAGATAAACCATACACGGATTTACCTCAGGTCATTAACACTGAAAAAGAAGCGCAATCAATTAACAAAGGGGCTGAAAAACTTGATCAATCTTCTCTATTTGCCTATATAATTGGAGGGATTATACTGTTTTATGCTTTTTACAAGGCCGTTATTCTTCCCGAAGAATTCTCCTTAAAATTTCTTAATCCGAATTTCATCAACTTTACCCTACTTGGTTTTGGAATTGTACTGCACAAAGGAATATCAAAATTTGTTTCAGCAGCTAACCAGGCCATTAGTGGAGCCACAGGTATATTATTACAATTCCCTCTTTACTTTGGGATATTAGGATTAATGGTTGGTTCAGGATTAATCAACGACATTTCAGATTGGTTCGTTCAAGTGAGCACTGAATTTACCTTTCCAATCTATACCTTTATATCTGCTGGATTAGTAAACGTGTTTGTCCCAAGTGGAGGCGGACAATGGGCTGTTCAAGGACCTATTATAATTTCTGCAGCGCACGAACTAGGGGTAAGTTTACCAAAGGCAATTATGGCGCTTTCTTATGGCGATCAACTGACCAACATGATACAGCCTTTTTGGGCTTTGCCACTATTAGGAATTACAGGCTTAAAGGCCAAAGATATTTTGCCGTATACCTTGATGTTATTCTTAGCGGGACTTGTAATTTTTATACTAGGACTAGTTTTGTTTTAATGATTAAGGAGATTAGAAAAAAGTATATACTTAAGCGTGCACAACCCTTGACATTGAGCCTAGCGTTGGCAATAGTCACAATTACCATCTATTTTGGTAGATTGAACGGAAGGCAATATGAATTCGAATTTTACAATTTTATTTATGCAATAGCTTTCTGGGGTGCTTTTGTATTTTCTGCATCAGCATTTATTGTTGGATTCATTAGAATATTTAAACTCTTTAAGGATCCTTTTCTTAAATCGTTGAAATCTGAACCAAGTGAATTCATTGTTTCTTATCGCTTCGAACAACAAAACGAATCAGACAAGGATACACTGATATTGTTTACTCAAAATAAAAATTTGATAAGCCTAAACACCAATTCTACTGACAGAAACGAAATAACAAAGTCAATAACTGTTTTATATCCGAATTGTCATTTAATTGAAGAAGAGGAATAGTTTTTAAGCCCAACGCTTCTCTTTCCCTTTTACTGGAAACAATAATCGAATCAAATAAATAGGATACCAAAGTTGATGGACGATAACTAACAAGAAATTAGATAACCAATTGCCACCCCTATTTTCAATTTGTAATAAAACATACTCATTTGTCACTTTCATCACCACGGGAATCAAAATTACCCAACCCAGATCAACCATGCTGGTTAACACGAAGCCGATAAAAACAAAAACAATTAACAGCACACCAAAAAGAATTGAAAAACCAGATTTTAAACTACTCATTTTACCCGCCCAGCGTTGGCGTTGTTTTAATAATGAATTAAAAGTGCCTGGACTCTCTGCTTCAACCATTAAATCGCCATGACTACTAGCCTGAATGTCAGCATCCAATTGCTTAAATTCGTTTAATAAAAACATGTCATCACCAGATGCAATGTGGTAATCCGTTCTTTTAGCATCAACTTTCTCAAATAAGGATTTACGAAACAGCAAATTAGCGCCGTTACATAATTGAGGCGACAACATTTTGGCAAGACCGATTCCTAAAACTTGCAACCATGAGAACTCCACAGCTCCTAAACGCTGCACTATGTTTTTGCCTCCCAGTTTCACAGGCAAAATCCACATGTCGGCTTCAGCCAAACCACTTAACTTAACGAAATAATTAGTTCTTGGGTTGGTGTCTGCGTCCCAAGTCAACATAAACTCATATTTAGCTTGCGATACTCCGGTCTTTATAGCTTGTTTTTTGCCATGATCATTTGACTTTATCAGCACGGCATTTTTTGGAAGATAATCCTCTACTATTCTTTCAGAACCATCAGAAGAATGATCGTTGACAAAAATAAATTCAACATTTAGACCTGTGGGGATAATCAATTTGGGCAGTTGTTGTAGTAAACCAGGAATTCGTTTCGCTTCGTTTTTAAAGGAAATAATAACTGAAACTTCTGAAATTTTAGGCGATAAACTGGTGTCGTTTGACTTGAAATAGGCCAATACCAAAATTGCTCCAAGTAATAATTGAATCAGATAAACTGCAGTAATAAATACAACAACAATCATTTAGATTTCATCAAAATAATTCCACCGATAAGTCCGGGAATTGCCAAATTAATTATCCACAAGATAAACACTGTCAGTAAAATAACCGGTGTATCAATTCCAAATGACGTAAGTACAAACAAAGCAGACACTTCTCGCACAAACAATTTACCAAATAAAAAGGATGGGATAATTGTGGTAATTAAGTACACCACAGCAATAGCGGGAATTATTTTGTTCGGATCTAATTCTGGCTCAAAACAAATCAAGATCAAATAAAATTGCACTAAATAAACCAAGTACCTTAAAAAACTCAAGGATAAAATTGATAATTTCAGAGATAATGGTTGATTTTGGACCATTTCGATTCCATTCTTAGTTTGCTCTGAATACATCTTAGACAATGGGTTGGTATCGATCAGCCTTGGTAAAAAATAAATCGTCAATCCCAACAATATGACTACAAAAGCAGAAATCCGTAATCCATTAATGCTAACATATTGAGGATTAAAATTGATCAATGAAAGTCCGATAAAACCAAAAATTAAACTGGCTGTGAACTGTGCCAAATTTGAATGAATTGTGGTTACAATGGCTTTGGTCCTCAGGCCTTTTTCTAAGTTAACAGTTCTACCAATAAAGTTCCCAATTCTATTTGGAGTAAGCAAGCTGGTGCTAATTCCAGCAAAAACATCTTGAACGGTTTTAAGAAATGGTTGATGCACTATTCCTTTCAACAACCGTTGCCATTTTATTGACTCCAACAGCCAATTCAAAGGCATCAACAAAAGTACAGAAGTCAATACTATCGTACTATCATCTGAAAAGGTGAGCGAGTCAAATTCATTATTTAGCAAAGAATTAGAGACTTTCCAGCCTATAAACAACAATAAAGCCAGTCCGAAAACTAGCTTTATTAGAAATTTATTCTTTTTAATTCTTTGCGTCAAATCTAATTGTTTGCGTTATACCTTTTCTTGTTATTGTTGATGACGTTTTCGATTCGTTCTGCAATACGTTTGAATTTATTAACACCGGCACCTTTAGCCAGGTTAACATATTTCATTGCATTATTGAAATCATTCAACCAACAATACGATTCCGCTAAATTACAGTATAGCAAGGCGGTTACTTTATCGTTAACTCTTGATTTTTTATCAGCCAAATTACTTTCAGTTAACATTTGCTCCCAAATTTTATTAGCTTCTCTCAATTTAGCATGACCGCCAGAATAATCTCTTGATCCGCTAATGGCCATATAACCTTGTTGAGCCGCTGTATAGGCATTGGTTAAATCATTGTACGCATGGTCTTTGAATTTCTTCACGGTATAAACCTCACAGGCTCTTGTTTTAACCGGGAATCCACATTTATTATTCAAGGTTTTCTTTGTTTCAGCAAAAACTGTATTACGTACTTTTTGTTCAAAATCAGCCCAAAAAGTCGCTTCATTATCTAACCACCAAAGTTGAAAGTCATAAGGGGTTACGTAGGTTTCCATCTTATAAGATTGAACATTGTTACGAATAATGGTATTTAAAATTACTCCTTGAGAAGGTGTTTCAACCTTTATGGTTACCGGCAATTTATAGTTTGCTGTATAAGCATATTTAGTTGAAGTTCCCGAACCCGACTTCTTATTAACTATGCTAAAATCAGAAATGGGAAGTACTCCAATCGTAATGGACGCTCCTCCTGGAGCTTTAGAATAACCCTCTAAACTTATTTGATTCGTAACCGCCTCGTCTGTAATATCACTGTGCAACCAAGGATCTTTAACTTCAGCCATTACGGGTTGTGGTAATGGATTTGGCCTAATGGGTTGCTGTGCAGTTTGACCGGCATCAATTTGTTTTTGCCAGAGTGCCATTTGCTTCAAATATTCTCGCTGCTGATTTTTTTCTTGTGCCCTCCAGGCTGTCAATTCCGCTTCATAATTAGCCGCGGCAATTTCTAATTGGGTTTGATAAGCCATCAAACTATCTTCATTCGCCTTTTCATATGTTCTTTCAACGAACACCTCAAAGGTGGTATACGATTCGTCAATCGGATTCTCGGGCAATTGAATGTATCCAAAATTTACTTTGTTCTCAGTTACGTTTTGGGAGAAAGAAATACCAGTAACCGCGACAAAGCAGCATAGTAAAGTTTTTTTCATAGTTAGTCTTATTGGTTCTTAAAGATAAAAATTATTTATCGGTCCAATAAACAACAATCTTGCCAACGGATTTTCGTGATTCTAGCAAATCATGAGCTTTTGCTATATCTTCTGCTTTGAACTCTGCACCCACATGTGGTTTTAACTCCCCCTTTTTCACCAATTCAATTACTCCGTTCATGCATCTTTTCAATATATGCGGTTTATCATCCCCAATGTTCAGCATGTTCACACCCATCACCGATTTTGATCCCATTACCAAACCGATAGGAATCATTAATCCCATTTTTCTTACAAAATTTAAACTAGAGAACATCCCAAATTTTGCAGACCTTTCTGAGCCTCCAAACAACACCAATTTCCCTCCTGCCCCGATTAGTTTCATATCCTTTTTAAAAGTCGATCCTGCAATTGGATTAAAAGTGGCGTCTAACTTTTCTTTTCCTAATTTTTGCTGAATAACTTTGGTATAATCTTCTTTTCGATAATTCATGACATGATCTGCTCCATGTTTAGTCATATAGGCCAATTTTTCATCAGAACCGGCATTAGAAAACACTTCACATCCTTTCAGTTTACACAATTGAATGAGCGCAGTTCCAACGCCACCAGCCCCAGCATGTATCATTACACGATCACCTTGATGTAAATTAATGGCGTCATGAGAC
>JAUHXX010000238.1 GCA_030426825.1 Bacteroidia bacterium
TAGAAGAATTCCATAAAATGGAAGCTGTGTGGGTCTTTTTTCTTTTTAATTCACCTTTTTGTAGCTGCAATCTTCCATAGAGCTGCATTTGGTATAAATCAAATCGTCCAAAACAAGTAAAGACGCTAATGCTAATTGGCTATAATTTTGAGATGAGTTACCAAATTGTCCGTATTCTGAATGCCAAATTTTATCGATAAAATCTTTTCCTCCTTTTGTCGGTTTTACAACATTCACCATCAATTTATCGACATTTCCTGCCCCAGCATGATAAATGTGTAAGACCATTAATCTAAACCATAAAGCATATTGTGTTTTCTCGTTAATTTGAATTCCAAACTTTCGTAAAATCCTTTTTGCTTCGGGAATGCAAGCAGTTCTAATTAAATGTGAAGACGCTTGAGCTGATTTGTCAAAGTCTTTTCTTTCGTCTACGTATTTGTCAACTCGTAAGCCGTGATTTCTCGCAACTGACTTCATGATTTGAAAAGGCCCCAAAGCACCCGCGTTTGAATACGCCAATTTACCCGGACTCTCAATCATTAAAATTGCTTGCGCATACCAGGGGTCTGTATCATTATCAATAAATAAATTAACGCCTCTTGAGATACTTGGAAACACTTTGTCAAACTGATAGAAGTCGCTTTTCCCAGTGGTCATAAATATCCGTGTATCTTCTGCTAAACCATGCTTCTGTCTTAACATTACACGATAGGCCTCTTTCTCATCATCCGTTTGCTTATTCCATTCTGCCAAAGATTTAATCTCTAAAATCTCTCTTGTATCTCTAACATTTAAAATCGAAGAATCAGGAGGCATCATCATTACAAACTTCCAAAAGTTAGGTTGCGCAAGTGTATCCCACCTGTCCCTGAACAATTCAGGAGTCTTTACGAAAGTCAAAATTTGACGCGTTTCTTCAATTTCTACCTCTACCAGTAAATCATCAAACTTCCCCTGCCCATAGGACAACAAGTGATTCCCCATCAACATTATTCCTAAACCTATCACTTTAAGTGTTCTCATAAAATCTTTATTTATCTTCAAAAATATCCTACAATTGCCATGCCCAGATTATTCTGCTCTTAATTTATCCTAAATGAAATGTTAAAAGCATCTCAAAAAAAAGAAATACTTTTGATATAATGATGTTGAAAAAGCACCTTCTTTTTATTTGTTTGGGAATCAGTTTTTTTTCGTTCTCAAAGGTCGATTTTGTGCGCGTGATGTTTAATTCAAACGGAGACACTGCAGCAACAATCGGATGGCATCAAGTTTCAGGAGACACTGCGGTAGTTTTCTGGGGAACCGAGGATATTTCATCTTCAAAACCTGAGCTATACTCAAATAAATCAGCGGTTGACGCGGCAAATCAATTTAAAAATTTTGAAAACAGATTTGTCAGATTATCGAACCTACAACCAAATACGGTCTATTATTTTGTAATTAAGGATAATGAAGGATCATCTGAACGTTATTGGTTTAAAACAACTCCTGATTCAAGTGAAGACAGACTGTCACTGATAGCCGGGGGTGATTCAAGAACCAGAAGAGATGCCCGTCAAGCTGCATTTAAAATGGTAGGCAAACTTGTACCGCATGCCGTGTTATTTGATGGTGACTATACAGATATTGATAATGAGCAAAAATGGCGTTGGTGGTTCGAAGATTACAAAATGACCTACACCGATTTCGACAATCGCATAATCCCCTTCATCACTACGAGAGGAAATCATGAAAAGTCTAATGCCTGTTTGACCAATTTCTTTGATTGTCCGGCGAAAAACAATGTTTACAATGTAACACTTGGGGGTGATTTAGTCAACGTCATTTGCCTTAATACTGAGATTAGATTTGGTGGTCTACAGCAAAAATTTTTAGAGCAAACATTAATAGATCATCAATCTTTTTTCTGGCAAATCCCTTTATATCACAGAGCCTGTAGACCACATGTCAATTGGAAGATGAAAATGAAAGGAGTAAAAGAGATTTATAAAAAATGGATTGCTCTATTCGAAAAATATGCTGTTCGGTTAGCCATTGAATGTGATTCACACATCACCAAAACCACCTGGCCAATTAGAAAATCAAAAGAAGAAGGCCATGAGGATGGATTTGTTAGAGATGATGAAAATGGTATTGTTTATAGCGGGGAAGGATGTTGGGGAGCTCCACTAAGAGTGCCCGACAGAATTAGATCATGGACAAGAGACTACGGTTCAATCAATTCATTTAAATGGATTTTTGTTAGTCAAAATGACATTGAATTGCGCACTGTAGCTTATATGAATGTCGATAATGTTCAAGCGCTTTCAGAAGATACGCGATTCGATCAACCAGAAGGAATTGAACTATGGAATCCTGCTAATGGATCAATGGTTCACATCCAGAAGTAATTATCTCTTTAGAAACTGGCCAATTTTGGAAAGGGGCTTTCGAATAAACAGAAAAGGAGGCATTTTCAAATCGTTCATTTTCCACGCTTTTCTATCTTCTTTATTTGCCTTGACACGGTTTTTCAGTGAAACATTACTTTCCCCTCCTACTCTCATTTTGACAATCACTTCATTGAGATAAGCCAAATTAATTTGATGTTTGTGTATTACTCTAAGCATGAATTCGTAATCTGCAGCCGAACGCAGCTCTAGCGAGTAGGATCCGAATTTTTCGTAAATTGATTTTCTAACGAAAAATGTCGGGTGCGGTGGCATCCAGCCTTTTTTAAAGGCATCTTCTTGATAATCTTTAGACACCCAAGTACGTGTGATTTTTGATGTGTCATCTTGCTTTACATAAACCAAATCTCCATATACGGCGTCAATATTATCTTCAAATTTTTGAATAACCTTTGATAGTACATATTCATTTGAATAAAAATCATCCGAATTTAAGACACCAACAATGTCTCCGGTAGCAAGGTCAACTCCTTTATTCATAGCGTCATAAATCCCCTTATCCGGTTCTGAAACAAAATGATGAATCTTATCACCAAAAGACTCAATAATTTCAATGGTTCCGTCAGTACTCCCGCCATCTACGAGAATATACTCTAACTCAACACCTTTTTGATTAATTACAGAATTAATCGTATCCGATATGGTTTTCGCAGAATTGAATGAAATGGTAACAATAGAAATTTTCATTTCGCTTCAATCTTCCTTTCTATAACTTTTATCGCTGGGTTACCTCTGTATATTTGATAAGCGTCTAAATTTTTCGAAGTAACAGATCCGGCAGATAATATTGAATGAGAGGCACAAGTAACACCTCCAGTTACGATCGCTTTAGCACCAACCCACGAACCCTCTTCCATTGTAATTTCTCCAACCATCAAGTCAAAAGAGCTTTTTTTATAATTATGGTTACCACAAAGCAACAAGGCACCTTGCGACACACAGCAATTTGACCCTATTTTCACATGCGTTAAATTATCAATCCACACATCTTCTCCTATCCATGAGTGATCACCAATTTCAAGAAACCAAGGATATTTTACATTGATACGTTGCTTTAACACCACGCCTTTGCCAATTTTAGCTCCAAATAATCTTAAAACAAACTTCTTTAATCCACTAAAAGGATTCATTGGATTCAACAAAAAAGCCGCATTAAAGCAATACCACACTGCCCTTTTCACCTTACTCCCAGGCTTGTACCAATCGTTGTTAAATGAAGCTAATTCAGTTTTCATCCAAAAATAAATTTCTATTTGCTTTAATCACCTCTTCATCAGAAATGACGTCTTTAAAGTAATTATAACTAGCAGTGCACTGCGCGATATAAGAAGTAAAATCTAAATCTACAGCCTCTTGCATAGCATTAACCAAGTTATCAAAATTCTTTAAATCAACATCCCAACCTAAATTTTGTACAAACAAATTCTTCCAAGGTGTGTTTCGAGAAATGATTACTGGACAGGCATTGGCCCAAGCCTCAACTATAGCATGGCCATAGTTTTCATGCTTTGTTGGCAAGACTAAAAAATCTGCATTCGAGAATACTTCCGTTAGATCTGCTGGTGAAAACAATCCTTTGTATTCAATAGAAACATTATCATAATTCCGAATTTCATCCTTAAAAGAATCAAAATACTCTTGATCCTCAATGTTTCCGTAAATATGAAATGACACCTCCTGCTTAGTTACTACCTGTTTCAATGCCAAAATAGCCAAGTGTAAATTTTTTATAGGAGCAATTCTACTTACAAATAGAAATCTAACTGTGCCCGTCTTTTTTTTATCTAATATCTTGTCTAGCTTCAACTTTTGACCCAATGGTATATTCTGAGCGATTCGAATCTTCGCTTTCGCAGAAAACTTTGAGCGAATGTCTTCAGCTTCAATCTCAGATGAGGCATGCCAAATTACCTTTTTATAAAAGCCCATTAATTTAGAAACCAGAATAAAAACCGACTTCTTTTTACTCTTTATTTGAAGAGATGCCTCTCCCAACATACCTCGAGGAGCCAATACTACCGGAATTCCCTTTCTTCTGGCCGTCATCAATGGAATTAACGTGAAATTTTTGGAATACAAACTATTCAGATATAGCATATCAGGATTAATTTCCAATATATTCCTTCTCACCGTTCCAGGATTAAGTATGGTGCGATCCAAATATTTAACAAAAACACCCTCTTGATCAAACCATTCATTAGTTAACACATTTGAATATGGCTCAGACTCACCCAAATCGTAAGCAGAAGTAAGAATGTAGAATTCATAATCCTCTTTCAAGGCATTTACCAAGTTGGCAACTGAACGTATGGGACCACCAGCTTTAAAGCCCGGTTCATACCAATCAATACAAATTAATACACGCTTCTTATCCATCAATATCGTTCGTTTTTAACCAATCCCCTAAAACGACCAATGGCCAAATTCTAGACCATGTTACACGCTTATCACCTTTTAAAAAATCTTCCCACAATCTCATAATCGCATTGATCTTAATCGAAGGAATTCTTTCTAATTCCGCAAGACGTGCTTGGCAGAAATCTTTCATTTCGTTTTTCATCCAATGCTCATAAGGCAAAACAAACCCCATCTTAGGACGATTATAGATAGATTCCGGTAAAACATCTTTAAAACTGTCTACCAATAATTTTTTAGGGCTAGTTGGTTTTTTCAGGTTATCAGGAATACCTAATGTAAACTCAACCAATTCGTGATCAAGAAATGGAACCCGTAGTTCTAAACCATTAGCCATACTCATTTGATCAGAGTCTCTGAGTAAGACATTTTGCATATACGTATAAAATTCAGCAATACTGATTCTAGATAAGGCGGGCAGCTTCCAACCTTTTGTTGTATATCCCACTAATTCATGTGGAATTTCGAAACTTCTATTACGCGGTAATTGATCGATTTTAACTAGCTTTTTAATCTGGTCATCCATCAATACTTGTCTATAGAATTGATAGATGAACTCCATGTCATAGAATTCCTGCTTTAAAATCTCTCTTATCTTGGAAGATTCAACAGTTTTTTTGGTTGCATGATAAACATTTGCCAATGGCTTTCTTGCATAAGCAGGAAAACTCTTCAACCATTTTTTGCTTTGAACTTGAGCAATTTGATTAAAAATACTGTACCCTCCAAACAACTCATCTCCACCTAATCCGGTAATGGCCATTTTTATACCTGCTGCTCTTGTGCTTTTAGAAACGACAAAAGTATTCGGTCCATCTCCACTTGGATGATCCATAAAACTTAGAGCATCAGGAACCAGCTCTTTAAACCTATCCACGCTCAACTCTATTTCATGATGATGCGTACCAAAATTTTCTGCAATCTCTCTAGCATATTTAGCTTCTGAGAATTCATTTTCTTTAAAAACTGGCGATGAATGGTGCCCTTTTGCATGCCAACGGTAATTTCTTTTTTCGGACACGAGAGACTATCTAACATAAAAGAGTTTTCCGTGCCAAAGAAAAAACACTGTTTTTCTTGAGCGGGAATATACTCCTCGGTGAACTGAAATTCTTTCT
>JAUHXX010000239.1 GCA_030426825.1 Bacteroidia bacterium
TGCTCTGCACGGTCTGCACCATGAAGCCCAGAAATCAATCAACACCACTTTACCTTTTAAATCTGATAACTTAATGGTGTCTCCTTCGGTGTTGGGTAAGCTGATTTCCTTAGCCGGATTACCAGGACTTAAAAAGGCCGTTTTTTCTTTATCCTTTTTCAAGTTGGCAATGTAGGTTTGAACGCTTTGCACGGTTGGAGAATCTCCGAATGATTTTGATAACAATTCACCAATAGATTGATACAAGTCCCACTCCTTGTCTTTATCAATCACATTAATAGTAATGATCAAGGCTGGAGAATTGGCGTATTGATTGATGAAATTGTTTCTGTTTTGATAGAAGTTTTCTGCTACAGGTTTGAAGTAAGCATCAAGTTCTGGCCCTAAGCTAGGGTTTGAGCGCGCAATACGCTTTAATGAATCTTCAACATATTTAAATTCGTTGAGCGCTACCACAAACTGATTCATGGCCTCAGACTCATCTGAACCAACAAAATTTGAAATTTTTGCTAACTGCTTGGCATCACCGTAAATTTTGATGGTATCGTTTCCTTTCAGGATGATGTTCACCAATTGGTTGTTCTCTAATTTGAGGTAGTAATAATCTCTAAAGGGAAGATCATAGGTAAAAGCGAACTTACCTGTACTATCTGCCATCACTGTTTTTAGCGGTTTGTTGACACCTCCTAAGTTTTGATTCCCGAAGGCTATTTTTTGATTTTCAGCACCAACAATTTGCCCAGAAATTACAGCTGTTCCAAAGGTAACTTTGTTTTGAGGTCCGACTTGTGAAAGCCCGAACCCTCCTATAATTAATGCGAATAGTAGTGTTAGTGATTTTATCATAGTTTGTTTTTAACCTAAAATTTCTTGCAATTTTTGTTCCAAAGCACCGCCTCTTAAATTCTGGTCAATTATTCTACCGTCCTTATCTAATAAAAAGGTTGCTGGAATTGAATTGACATTATATTTTGCTGCTGCTGCAGATTGCCAACCCTTTAAATCAGAGACGTGATTTGGCCATACAAGGTTGTCAGCCTCAATGGCTTGTTTCCACTTGTTTTTATCGGTATCTAATGACACACTGTAAACCGTAAAGCCTTTGTCTTTATATTTTTCGTAAGTTTTAACTACGTTAGGATTTTCCATTCTGCACGGCCCACACCAAGATGCCCAAAAGTCAATCAATACCACTTTACCTCTCAAAGAAGATAAGGCAATCATTTTTCCGTCAGGATCTGCAAAATTGATTTCCGGCGCCAAGTCTCCACCTCCGCCATTTCTGATTTGATCTAGTTGTGCAAGTGTGTTTGATTTAGACTCTTGCACATAATCAGGGTATTCAGAATACGGATACTTTTCGCGCATTGCAGCCTCTACCTTGTCAAAATAATCTAAGTCTGTTGAATCAAAAGTTGCCAATCCTGAAGGTGGATAAAACTCTTGCAACATGATCCAGCTTACTGGAGAAGCAGGCTTTTCATTGATATAATCAATTGCGTATTCTTTTTGAATCAATCCGATAGAATCTAATTCAGCCAATAAACTCTGTTTTCCTTCAGCTTCTACTGTAATATTGAGCTGTGATTTGATCGAATTTTCTTTGGTCATAAAATCCTTCAAAAACATCATGTAATCTCGATAATCTTTAGAATTTTGATCCCCTTTGATGTCGTAATTCATTGCCAATCCTGGATAAGAGCCCGTTAATTCAACGGTTCCACTATTTTCATCCGGAAACAAATAAATCAATTCTCTTGTTGTGCCGATATCCAACACATACTCACGCAATTCTTTGGTATCCGTCCACATTTCAAAGCTGCCATCTGTTGTTGTTACTGAATCAACTAATCGTTCTTCACCATTTTCAAAAACCCATAATGAGATTTTTTGATTTTCGGCACCTTCAAGATTTCCTGAAATCTTTATCCCATCTCGTTCTATCTCTTCAGTTGTTTCTGCCTCACCGCCACAGCTGGCAAGCATTAGCAACATGAAAAACGCAGTAAATATCTGTTTTGATTTGTTCATATTATACCATCTCATTGATTAATTTACTTGCAGATTTAGGATCTGCTTTTCCTCTACTCTTTTTCATTAATTGCCCCATTAAGAAGCCCATTAATTTTTTCTCCCCACCCTTGAATCGCTCGTATTCTGAAGGATTTTCATCAAATACTTCTTGAATTAATGCCTTAATGCTGTCATCATCTGAATCTTGAATCCAATCATTCGCTACCGCAATTTTCTCAGCATCATCTGTTGATTCAAGCATGGCCGGGAACAACTTTTGTGACGCTAAATTATTAGATACCTTACCAGAATCAATCAATTCAATTAATCCAGCAATGCGCGCAGCTGAAATCGGAAACTCATCAATTCCAATGGCTTTTTCGTTCAGGTAAGATTTGACGCTTCCCATCAACCAGTTAGCAGCTGATTTGTAATTCTTTGTATTTTCAATAATCTCCTCAAAATACAAGGCAATTTCTTTTTGATCGGTCAAAATACCTGCATCATAATCAGATAAGCCCAATTCACTCGTGTATTTATTGAACAAGGCATTCGGTAAAGGCGGCATCTCATCTTTGATTGACTGAATATGCTCTTGTGTTACCTTGATGGGCTGTAAATCTGGCTCAGGAAAATAGCGGTAATCGTTGGCTGCTTCTTTAGATCGCATGGCCGTTGTAGTGCCCGTTACGGCGTTGAAATTTCGCGTTTCTTGCACCAAAGTTTCGCCGTTTTCGTTGGCCAAAATTTGACGTTCTATTTCAAACTCAATGGCTCTTTGCACGTTTCTGATGGAGTTCAAGTTCTTTGTTTCAGAACGTACACCAAATTCTTTAGAACCTTTCAGCATCACAGATACGTTGGCATCACATCTCAATGATCCTTCTTCCATATTCCCATCACAAATGTCTAAGTAGCGCACCAATTTTCTGATCTCGGTGAGATAGTTATAAGCTTCCTGAGATGAACGAATGTCAGGTTCTGATACAATCTCAATTAAAGGCACCCCCGCTCTGTTCAAGTCAATTAGGGTGTTGAACGGATCGATATCGTGGATACTTTTACCAGCATCCTCTTCCATGTGAATTCGCGTGATTCCAATTTCTTTAGTTGATCCGTCTTCAGACTTCACCAATACCTTACCACCTGTGCAAATTGGTGTAGTATCTTGCGTAATTTGATATCCTTTAGGTAAATCTGGATAAAAGTAATTTTTACGAGCAAAATGCTGATGCTCTGCAATGGTTGATTCACAAGCGATTCCCATTTTAATGGCAAAATCAATTGTTTTCTTATTCATTTTAGGCAAAGTTCCTGGATGTCCTAGGGTAATTGCACTAATATTTGTGTTGGGTGCAGAACCGTATTCATTTCTATCGTTTGAATAGGCCTTTGATTTTGTCAGCATTTGCGCGTGCACCTCAAGCCCAATAACGGCTTGATATTTATTTCTTATTTCTTCTGATAATCCCATTAGCTTTTTGCAATCAGTTCTTTGATCAATTTTGTCATATTAGGTTCAGCCTTGGCAGCTGTATCAATAATTTCTGGTATATCCACCGGTTTTAAAGTTTCAGGCGTGCACATATCTGTAATGATAGATACGGCAAATACAGGAATATTCATGTGTCTGGCCACGATCACTTCAGGAATGGTTGACATCCCTACTGCATCTCCACCTATTGTTCTCAAGTATTTGTATTCAGCAGCAGTTTCTAAGTTTGGACCCGCAACTCCGCAATAAACGCCGGTGTGAACTTTTATCCCCAATTCACTGGCTAAGATTTTAGCATCTTGAATCATTTGTGGATTGTATTGCTCATACATATCTACCCAACGATCACCCAATTCATCTAAATTTGGTCCTCTCAACGGATTGGCCGGAAACAAATCAATGTGATCATCTAAAATCATGATGTCTCCTTGTTTGAATTTAGGATTTAATCCGCCAGCGGCATT
This sequence comes from Bacteroidia bacterium, assembly GCA_030426825.1. GTDB lineage: Bacteria > Bacteroidota > Bacteroidia > Flavobacteriales_D > Crocinitomicaceae > Paracrocinitomix. Next base: position 3,973 of record JAUHXX010000239.1, read on the forward strand.
TGAAATGAACAATTGTTGAATGCCCAACATCTTCATTACCCGAATTGGAAAAGTGACTTGCTGCATGCTGTATCCTTCATAATAATGAAAACGACCTTGCATAGCCACCACCTTTTTACCGCCTAAATGACCGAACAACAATTTACCTGAATGACTCTCCACCGTTGAAACCGGAAAGTTTGGAATGTCTTCGTAAGCTAGCTCATCAGTGATGTCTATTTCAGAAACTAATCCTCCTAAACCGGTACCTAAAACGATACCAATATCTGGTTTACCTCCAATTTTTTCATGGATGAATTCTGTGGTTTCAATGATTGTTTTCAACATAGCTCAGCACTTCTTTATTAAAGCCCTCTGTATTATCAATTTCAACTGTGATACTTTGGTAGACCCAAGGATACTTATCTGTGAGTGCTTTAAACTCTCGTGTATCCAGACGCATTGCATCTTTCTCAGTAGTTAAAATTAAAGGCTTTTCGTTTGCAAATTTATCAAATAAATTGTGAATTTCTGTGAGTTCAGAAGCCCTAAATTTGTGGTGGTCATTGTAGTTGAAATGATGGATAATTTCAGCTTGCTCAGCAATGTACTTTTCTAAAGGAGCTGTTTTCGCAATTCCGGTTACCAAAATAATTTTTCGACCCGATAAGTTTATAGATGCTGCGCCCTGTAAAGGCAGCACTTCACCATAATTAATGCGTGAAAAATAAAGCGATTGATGCGCTAAGGGCTTACATTTACGCTTGATTTGCTCTTTTTCTTGTTCGCTTAATTCAGGACATTTGGTGACAATGATGATATCGGCACGTTTTTTACCAATTTTAGATTCGCGCAAATTGCCCACTGGCAAAATGAAATCTGAATAGTAAGGATGCGAATAGTCGGTCAGTAAAATATTCAAACCTGCATGAATGGCGCGGTGCTGATAAGCATCATCCAGTAACAGTACATTGATATCCGGCTGTTGGCGGAACAAATCCATAGCACCTAAAACCCGATTGGCCTCTACTGAAACGGTGATGTCATTTTTAAACTTTTTATAAAACTGTAGCGGTTCATCACCAATGGTTGCAGCTGTTGAGTGATCATCTGCAATTTTAAAACCACGCTCTACCCTACCAAAACCTCTTGACAAGGTGGCGACTTGATGTTGATCTTTCAATAAACGAATGAGGTATTCAATGTGCGGCGATTTACCTGTACCGCCCATACTCAAATTGCCAACATTAATGGTAGCTGCTGAAAATTTAGAAGACTTCATGATTCCTTTTTTGTAAAACAAATTGCGGATGGATGTAATGCACCAATACACCATTGCAAAAGGAAAAAAGATGAGTCTGAAATACTTCATTAGAACAAAAATAAGCTTCTCAGCAAATTGACACAGAAAATCTAAGTATTTAAACGAATAATCAGCTTGCTTTATTTTGAGAGTGCTAAAATGGCTTAGTTAGGATGGATTTGGTAGATTAGTTCTATGAAAATTTTCTTGCTTGTAGTGAATGTGATGCTTGCCGGCGGCTTATTTGGTCAGGTTTTAGATGGCGCGCAACAAACGAACCTATTCGTGCATGCCAATAAAGGGTTGTCGTTCAGAGCAGCACCCAGTCCATCTGCAGATAAAATTGAAACGCTCAGTTACGGCACCGAAGTAGTGATAGCAGAATATGTAGGAGAACCAATAGAAATCAATGGCTTTACAGGACGTTGGGCCAAATTGTACATTGACAAGCAAGAAGGTTATGTCTTTGATGCTTATCTGTCTGACTGGCCGGTAGTGATTTCTGACGATTTTCACCCGCACCTTTCTGATTATATCTATGCCATGGGAGATTGGGTGGATGGCGACAAAAACTGTACGATTGATGACAATACCATTACCGCCAAAAGCACCTTTGAACAAGGCGATTATCAATTTACGGGTGACGAATGTGATGCAGATGAAACCTTGAACTTAACGGACATTAGCGTGCAAGAGGCCTACATCATTTTTTCAGGATTCATTCCTACTT
>JAUHXX010000240.1 GCA_030426825.1 Bacteroidia bacterium
TATTTGTTATAACCATATTCAATGTAGAACTTGCAGTACAAGCCCCACCAGTTGTGTATGTAATATCGTAAGATCCAAGATTTGAAGTAGCTAAAACAACATCTCCTGTTGCCGTATTCATATCTAAAAATGGTCCACCTGAAGTTGGAACATAAGAGAAGGTTCCGCCAGGGGTACCAGTAATTACTGCGTTAGGATCAGTACCTGATTGACAATAGGTCAATCCTCCAGGATAATTGAAATTTGGATCTTCGGTTGGGTTCACCGTTAAAATAATGTCAATAGGCGTTCCTGTACAAGTACCAAGTGTAGGTGTAACTGTTACCGTTCCTACTTCTACTCCACCTGCAGTTGCTCCAGGGAAGGCAGCAATATTACCAGCCCCTGCTGCTGCTAAACCGATATTGGTATTGGAGTTTGTCCAATTAAAAGTAGTACCTGCTGTAGGGCTTGTAAAGTTTAAGGCTGTAAAGTTAGCGCCCTCACAAACAGTTTCGTCAGGAAGCACATCAACAGTTGGAACCTCATTGATAGTAACCGTTACTGTAGAATCATCAAAACAAATTCCTGGAGTCGTGTAGGTTACTGTGTAAACACCAGGCGTTGATGTTGACGGCGTAATTTGTCCGTTAGCTGCGTTAATTGTTAGACCAGCTGGGGCAGACGTAAATGTTCCGCCCGCAGTACCTGAGATTGCAGGCATTGCAGCAGCATCATTTGTACACCAGTTATTCGGTGTATAACTAAACCCAGGATCTTCTAGAGGAGGGAAAGGTCCTCCAGTAACAGTATATGGACAACCATTTGCATCTGTCACATCAAATGACCACATTTCACCACCATTTAATCCAGTTACAACGATATCACCACCATGAGTAGCAGTTGTGTTCGCAAAACTTGCAGTAGCTGGCAATAAATTAGAAGCAGTAAAGTTAGAACCGTCTAATTCAGGAACACCTCCGTTTACAGTTACGGTTGCTGTTCCTGCGATACAATCTTCAACAGTTGTACTTGTAAATTCTGGTAGATATTGTACTGGATAAGGAGCTCCCATTTGATAGCAAGGCAAGGTATTTCCTGTCACAAAACTTACAGTACCTGTACTCATTCCATACATAGTAATTGGAATCCAGTAGGCTGTATTATCTGTGAATGTACCTGGAGGGTAAGAATTGATAACCGCCATATCGTTAATATCATTCAAACTTTGCGTATTAAACGCTCCTAAGAAACAAGGATCATCAGCCCAAGGTAATAAAGTTGGATGTGGTGTTATTGCAACAGTTGGAGGGCAAGAATATAAGAACCACCAAATTCCAGGATCGTATGGAGGTGGTGGAGCCTGTGGTGGAACCGTAAATTGTTCATCTGGAGGCGTCATATCACCATTTGGGGTAATATCAATTTGGTCTCCAAAACAAAGTATCCAGTTATTCGCACTACCTCCTGTAATATTATCAGTAAATGTTCCTATTTGTGCATTACAAGCACAAGAAGTTGGTGCATTATACGGAATTGTAATTGAGCATGTAGGATCTGAAGTAAAGAAAACTGTTACCGTACTTGCAGCCCCGTCTGAAGGAATCCCTGAGATACTCCAGCTATATCCTGGCCCTACATAAGGTGGATTAATAATAGTGTCATAAGTGTTTGTACCATTGTCAACTTGAACTATTAATTGGCCACCTGCTGGTGCTGACGTGAATCCCAAGTTTCCAGAAATCGGATAAGTATCAGTTGGACCATCACAAAGTCCTATGTTCGCCGTTAGAGAGTCCATATTACAAGGACAAGTTGGAGCCACATATGGAATTGTTTGTGTACATGCAGGGTCGTTTGTGAATGTAGCGGTAATATCACAACCCAAACCATCTGGCGTTTGCCCCGAAATTGTATAGTTTAATGGAGATACAAATGGCGCGTTAAACACATCTTGATTTCCATTACAGTCTTGCACTATTAATTGTCCAGCTGGTGGAGGTGTATTAAAAGTGATTGTACCGGTCGTCGTATAATCTCCTGGCGCAGGGTTACAGGCGCCAACATTGGCGGTCATGTTCGTAATAATACAAGAAGTACAGTTATTCACAGTAACAGGAATTACATCTTGAGATTGGCAAGGTGGTTGCCCTAAAGTATAAGTGATATTATGAACTCCAGGACCAGCAGTAGCCGGGTTGAAAACTCCACCAGCACTTACTCCAGTTCCTGACCAAACTCCACCACCATTCGCTGCGGTCATTTGCACACTAGGGTCTGTATCACAAAAAGGACCAACAGGAGTTATTGTTGGATCACCAGGTCCAGTTTGAGCACTCCCCGGTGTATTACTAAGTTCTAAGGTGAAATTATTCATTGCTGGATCCCAATCTTCTACCAGAATCATCAATACATCACCTGCATTTACAAAAGGGGCGGGTACCTCTGACAAACATCCCGGGAATGTTGATCCAAATTCACTACAGCCATCACAATTGGATGCATAGTTACAGCTAATCTCTGTACCTATTCCCAAAGCAGCACAAGGATCGGCTGCACCTGTAATGTCAAAAATGGCCACATCTAAACAACCGAATGGTTGGTCTCCATTAATCAATAAGTTTAAAGGACCTGAAGACGTGATATACAAGATGATATAAGCGTAATTGGGAGAACCCTGACCGTTATTGTAATCCAGACATGATGAAGGATTTGGAGAGGCAGGAGAAAATGTAAACGGCCCGGCAACGCCAGGCGTACAAATTGAAATATTCGTATTACATTGACTGTTAGCTACATTAGCATAAAGAAAAACTAGTGCAAGCGCTAATGCTTTTAGAGCATTTCTAGTTGATTTCATAATTGCTGTATTTAAATTTCTTAATTATTTCAAGTAAGTCAGAAGGTAGATGGTCTTTTGGCAAAACCAGCACTACCGCTTCCGTTACAGGATCAATAGTTAGGTCAATAATTATGGTATACTTATTCTTCATTCGGTCAATGAACAAAGGAACTTTGTATTCTGGATGATGTAAATTAGAAACAAAGGAGTAGTTGACCTTGTCATTGATAATTTCTGACGAAATCGACACAATTGGAAAATCATTTCCAGTTTGTGAAGACCCAGTTTGATTATTCTGCGCCCAACTGAAAATTGGCAGAAACAGTAGTAAAACAATAAGGGACTTGGACATAATTTACAAATAGTTTAATTTTTAAAAATCAAACACGCATAGTGTTAACATTTTATCAGACGAAAATTATTTACTAAGGTTGTTAATATCAGAGATTATCTCGTCAAAAATTCGGAATTTATTTAAGCGGAATAAAAATTTAGATGAACGGAAAAAGAACTAAAACCTTCGTTCAACAACTGAAAATCAATAACTAAGAGATTTAATCTGATCGTTCTTGTTCTCACTCATGGAGAGGACAAGCCTTATGCACGCATTACAATAGGTACATTTTTCCGAAGGATTTTTTGAAGTACTTATCTGCTTCAGATTCTCGGTGCTCAATTTCTTCACCGTTCATTTTTACAATTACTCGATACAAGTACACTCCTCGGGCTAATTTGTCACCAAATTCATCAGTACCGTCCCATTCAAAATCTGTGATATTTCGTCCTATTTGGATATCTCCGAGTTCATCTCTTGTTATTTCTCTAACAACCGTACCCGTCACGTTCATGATTTGAATAGTAAATTCATCTGGAACCTCAGCACCTGTTAAAGTAAATACGAATCGAGTTGATGTCGTAAACGGATTAGGGTAGTTCATTAAATTGGTAATAGAAGAGTTGTGATCTACTTCAAATTCAATATCATATTCGAAATCCCCTGAGAGGTTATCACTTTTATCAACTCCTTGAACCAGTAAGCGATACTCACCATCTTGTTCAAAGTTTGATTGCATAATAATTTTAAACTTTCGATTAGATGCATTTGCAGGCACCCATTCAAGCAAAGGCTCACCCAAACTATTTCTGAAATTTAGTCGTTGTTGAAAACCATCAGGGTGAGTCAAATACAGGCCAAAATTTGCTGTATCTGCTTCAGTATCCATAATTAAATAAGGATTGTCATCTTTCAAACTAATTACTACTTCTGCATAAGGGTCAACGATATCACCATTTAGGATGTGATAACCATTAAATGTAACGTCAAGTATTGGATTTTGATTATCTCCAGAAACAAAAAACGGCTTTTGACCAAGGTTATTAAAATGATGCTTTTCTAGCTGATCTTTCTCACCATTTGAAACGTAAGGATTAACTTCAACCCACAGACTGTTAAGGCCATCAAAATCTTTTGTGTCAACCTCAAGCGTATCTCTAATTGTTCCTGTAACTCTGAGTGAATCTTGCCTAGCGTATGGAATTGGGGTAATGGCATGCTGTGCATCTTCAATCCAATATTTGACTAAAAGCGAATCCATTGGAAGGTCAGAAATATTATCAATATCAAAAGCGATTGCTAGATCTTGTCCTTCATACAGGGTATCACCAGGAACCCAATACAAACTAGTATTCGCAGTACTCAATGCAGCCTCCGGAACATCATCATACAACACGTGCCATCCATCAATTTGAGAAGGTGTAAAACCTGTTTTATCCCATTGCTGTGCATGAAGTTGAATGTATGGATATGTAGAAGCGTCAATTATTGATCCTAAATTCGGAATAGAATCAAAAGCTTGCGTTAGCGTATCTATCAAAATTGTTGCTGCCCCAGAATGAGTGTAGCCCCAAATCTGAATTCGCGTACTATCATCAGTTGGTGACTCTAGCGAATCTAATCTCCAATAAGCAGTTTCCCAATTTAAACTTGGTCCAATTAAAGGCCCCGATTCCGCTCCATAGAAGTCAAAGCCCCACAGGGTATCCAACATAGAGATGTCAGATTCTATCGTATCTCCAAAAACTTCATGCGTACCTCCATTCAAAACGGTGATACCTGATCCTCCTGAATTTCCTTTTTTCGTAAAGACGATAAATGGTTTATTCTCAGTTTGACCAGGGTGAATGCTATCACATCCCAAGCTGGCAAAGGTGTTGAAATTATCAGCATCCCAATTGATGAAATCTGCATAACGAGCGGTGTAAATTAGAATATAATGCCCATCAGGAACTTCATTTTGAATCAGGTTGTCAAAAGCATCCATTTGGGTGGCATTATTTTGTTGATAGGCAAAATGATACTCTACTCGCGGTCTGCATCCGCCATCATGATTTGAGTTACCAAAATCGTTATTTGGATTATGAATTGTGGCACCATCATCATAATAAGTTCCCCAAGGCTCTAAAGTGACTGGATCAATTACACTTACTAATAATTGCGGGTTAATGGAACAAAAGTTATACTCTTCTATTTCACCATCAATATGGTAAAGTGTAAATGCAGTTTCTAGAAACGAGGTTGCGTTCCCATAAACATCACAATCTATTGTTCTAAACGCTGGACCAAAAGTACGCTGTCGTGCAGGACGTTCATAATTCAAGAACAGGAAATCATTATTCTTAAATTGAAAGAAGTGGTCTTGACCCCATCCAACTTTATTATTGATGTGTTGAAAAGAACTCTCAATCCAATAATAGCTGCCAGTGTCTTCTACCGCGACTCTCCAGAAATAAACCATACTGTCTTCTAGAATCAGTTCATTCTGCATACCTGAGTTCACATTAATCCATTCATTGTATTCTACTTCAACTACGCCTCCAGCAGAAAACTGCGTTGAATATCTATGCGCTGGTGAATTGAATAAGTCGGTAGTATCTACCTCAAATCTGTACGTTGCAAAATCAGCAAATGGGTTTACTGTAGACCCTTTAAAAGTAACGGTATCTCTGGGATAAACGGCAAAATCATAAGGCCATACCGGATAAATACCATCAATATCAAAAATCTCTTGAAAGGTTAACTGGTTGTTACCTACCTCATCATATTGCTCATCAATAACACTCGGTTGATCCATAACCA
>JAUHXX010000241.1 GCA_030426825.1 Bacteroidia bacterium
ATATTGCCAAAAACTGTATTTAACATGATTAAAATTCTCGTTCCAATTGTACTACTACTGAGCCTAAACATGTGGGCACAAACTTCAGATAATGTCTGGAAACATAAACCTGCAGTGGGATCCGTTCATACTTTTCAAGGATTTCAATACTGTGCTGGATACAGAGCTATACAAAATATCAATCTGAAATCTGAAGGCTATGGTTTCAGCCATTCTATAACTGCACTGGTACATTATACGCATAGCCGTAAGCTCATTGGACTCAGTGTTGAGTATGGTCACGCAATTGAGGGAATGGTCGGTGGACGGATGAAACTAGACTTTCATGGCAACTCCCAAGGGACTCGTTTCAGTTGTACTCCTGCTATTAGCATTGGATACTTAGAAAGAATTCATTTTTCATTTGGGTATCGCCTTTATTTTCATGATCACTGGGCTCCGAATCCTGAAAAGCCAGTTTGGGGGTTACCTGAAGTAGCTATAGCTTTCGTCATCCCTCCGAATAAATAGCACAGCTACTGCGGAGAAAATTTGATGAATTTTGCTCACGGAATTCAAATGATCATGAACAGATTCAACATTTGCGAATTGCACAAATTATTATCTTTTGTTGTGAATTTCAATTCTCAACATGCGCCTGGCAACTATAATTTTGTTTTAAACAATAAAAGTAGATCATAGGGCTAAGACTTTTATAGCTTTGTTCTGCTTTTGAAAACTGAACAAATGAAATCGCCCCAAACGGTAAAAACAGAACAAGAGAAGACTTGGATGGAAATTGTGAAAGATTACAATAAATCTGACGCAAAAAAAAGCTGGTGGCAAGTTGCCAATTCATTTATCCCCTATTTTGGACTTTGGGTATTGATGTATTACTCCTTGGCATGGTCATATTGGATCACTTTAGGCCTTTCTATTATAGCAGCTGGTTTTTTGCTTAGAATTTTCATCATTTTTCATGACTGCGGTCATGGATCATTTTTCAAATCTCAAAAATTAGCCAGAGTTGTTGGTATTATTGCTGCCGGATTTATTTTTACTCCTTATCATAAATGGCATATGGATCATAAAATCCATCACAGCACCATGGGGAATTTAGATAATAAAGGAGTTGGAGATGTACGAACATTCACTATTGAAGAATACCGTCAATTTACTCCCATTCAAAAATTGTTGTATCGAATTTACAGACATCCAATTACTCTTTTTATTGTAGGCCCTCTCCTACTCTTTTTAGTGATCTTCAGATGGCCACCTGCCTCAAGGAGTTTGAAAGAAAAAATTTACACACATATTACAAGTGTTGTTTTGGCACTAGCGGTTTATCTCATGCACTTATGGATAGGCATCATACCTTTTATTATGATTCAGCTGCCAATTCTATTTGTGGCGGCAGGTCATGGAGCCTGGTTATTTTATGTGCAACATCAATATGAAGATGTACAATGGAGAAGACAAAAAGACTGGGATTATAAAGAAATGGCCTTTGAGGGAAGTTCTTATTTAAAACTTCCAAGAATTTTACAATGGTTTACGGGCAATGTTGGATTTCACCAAATTCATCACCTTAGTCCTAGAATGCCTAATTATAATCTTGAAAAATGTTATAATGAAAACGAATCTATGCAAGCGGACACACCAATTACATGGCTAAAAGCCCTGAATTGCATTAAATACAGACTATGGGATGAAGAGCGTAGTCGACTGGTTAGCTTTAGAGATTTAAAACGAGAAGGTATCTCGTATTAAAATTTAAAGCAGTTTAGCTACTTCTGAGCAGAGCTCAAAGGAACAACAGAGTTTATCCATAGTTCTCTTACGAAGTTTTTACCGCAGCAGCTCAGCTACTGCGGAGCAGGGGGAACTTCAAGTGCGTCAGGAACTACTTTAAAAACACATTGTTTGATTTCGTCAAGTTTTTCCTGAATGTCAATGGTCTGATCATTGAAATATTCAGAAGGCGTATTGTAATGTTTCATTTTATAAAGGATTAGTCATTCAAACCTTTTCCGGCAAGAATATCAGCTGTACATTTTTCAATTCGAGCTTCTCGCGTTTTTGCCTGCTTTGCCTTAGAGAAAAACAATAGATATCCTCTTTGGCGTCCTGGTGTTAAACTTTCAAAAGCGGCCTTGAGTGCTGAATTTTTATCAAGTGCATTTTGGAATTCTTCTGGCATTTCAAACTCAGCTGTTTTTTTCATTGCAATCTTTAAACCTGCTTTTTCAACCTCAATGGCTTCAAAAACGTAGGCTTTTATGGTAGCTTCTAATTCCTGAATTTGAGATAAATTAGTAAATCTTAATTGCCGAGCTGCTTGCACATTTTCTGTTTGTTGAACCAATAATTTTTCAGAATCTCCCAATAACACTCCTTTATGAAAGAGCAATGCGCAGTAATCTTTAAAGCCATGAATGATAACCACATTGTTACCATTGTAGGTATAACAAGGATGCATCCACTTAAAGTCTTCGGTCAATCCACAATCATTACAGATGTTTCTCAATAATTTCATTTCATCTGGCCACTTTTTTGTTTTGGCTAAAAACTGTTCTACTTTTTCATTCATGAGATTAGTATTATTTTGTCTATGTGGTTATTTTTCTAGTATCTGGTCTGAAATACCATGATAAACAGATGAAAATTAATTGAAATACTGGTCCTAAAAATGTGTCAGCAGTATCACCATTAAAGATATGTGATAGTAAGGCACCAGACATAAGGAAAACGAATCCGGCATAAGCCCATTCTTTTAATAATCCGAATTTAGGAGCTAGTATGGCCGTCACTCCAAGTATTTTCCAAACACCTATGATGTACATGAAATACAATGGGTAACCTAAGTCCGTTATAAGAACGACCATGCCATCCAGTTGTAAAATTTGAGCTATTCCACTTGCTGTCATTCCAAATACCATTAAAATTGTGGCGATCCAATAAATTATTTTGTCTCTTTTTGACATGATTAATTTTTTAAAAGGGATTCTAGTTTGTTGTGTGCCATATTGATACCGAAGGTAAATGGCAGTTTTAATATCTCATCTCTAATTGCGGTTGACTTGTAAACTACTTTCATTTTAAGGCAGCTTTTATCTTGGTCAATTTTTTCAAAATCAAGATATTCCAGCTGAGCCGGGAAGGGGGTATTTTCCATTTCAAATGTTCGGATGATGGATTTGTTTGGAATTAAATCATGTATGACTCCTGTAGAACGGAGCATTACATTCCCATCTTTATCAGTGGTTTCAAATTGGTAGGCTCCATGTTTCTTAGCCTCAAGTTTAATGACCTTTGTCCCCATCCATTCTTGTAATAATTCGGCTTCAACGTAAGCTTTAAAAAGTAGTTCAAGCGGTAAATCAAATTTTCGTGTAATCAGAATTTCTTGTTTACCAACTTCAGCATTTACCTTTGTTTTTTGTTCCATTTGGATTATTTTTTTGATTGATGTTTTTTCATGACATCCTCGAGCTTATCAAATCTTTCATCCCACATTTTTCTGAATGGCTCAATGAATTCGGCGATCTCTTTCATTCCATTTGGATTGAGTTGATAATAGATTTCTCTGCCTTTTTGTTCTTGATGCAATATTTCACATTCAGCCAGAATTTGAATATGTTTAGAAATTGTCTGTCTTGATGAATCAAAATTTTCTGCAATTGCTTTTGGTGTCATGCCTTGCATGGCAACCATGGTAATGATTATCCTCCTAGTTGGATCAGCAATAGCTTGAAAAACGTCTCTTCTTAATTTCATTACGCAGTTATTTGACTGCGAATATACATGCAGTTATTTGATTGCGCAAATTATTTGGTGGTTTTATTTAAATTCTTCAATATTTTGTAAATGATTTTTATGTGTTCTACCCGTAGCTTTACTTCCAGATAAAGAATGACTTACTTTTTAGAGTTGTTCTACAGAAGTGTTTTTTTTACCACAGCAACTCAGCTACTGAGGAGCGGCGGAGCAGGGGTAAATCTATTCTATAATCAATTTTTCTGTCCTAAAAGAATTTTCTGACTGAATAGCACCAAAGTAAATACCTGGTTCAAATTGTTCAATATTGAATTGATTGATTCCAGAATTTAAGACCCATTTTTTTATCATTTGTCCTGATAAATCATAAATAATAAAAATAGAACCATCATTCTGTGAATATTCTACATTAATACTATTTGATGACGGATTAGGATAAATGTTTATCTTTTCTTGATCATTCGTCTCGAAACTAGCTGTACTTGGAACATGAACACATTCCTCACCAGAAGGGTTATAGTTTGGAAAAGAATCGTCTTCATAACATCTAAATTTTAAAAATCGTTGAAGAAATGTGGTTTGTGATGTGCAGGTGACAGGATGAGGAAACAATCTGAGTGGAATACTATCCGGCATGAAACCAAATTTTTCAACAAATACACCTTCAAGCGCATATGGAGAGTCTCCCACTGGCTCTAACGTAATAGTTCTGAAACTTGCAGAATTGATCACAATTGAACCGGTGTCTATTACTTCGACATACGAGGTATCTACGCAAGAAGCGCTAGCACTATAAATTGTGTCTGCAACCATCCACTGATCTCCTATGTTGGATCCAAAATTATAAAGTGTGAAAAACTTATTATTAAACCAATAAAACACCGTATCTCCGCTTACATAGGTATATTTTGAAGGGAAATTTTGTGGACCATTGGTTGTCCAGTTAGTTCCGTCAAAATACCATTCGGTTCTCTCAACCTCAATTTTTTGACACAACTGTCCTTGAATTGTTGTGTCCTCATTGTAAGAATATTTTAGGCTTCCTTGATTCGAAAGGTAATCATGAATTTCATAATTCCAAATTGCATTAGAATCAATCCAAACCTGAGCATTGGCGGATGTTAAAATAAAGAGTAAGGATACGCTTAGAAAAAGTTTCATTTATATAAGTTTTAGGTTAATGCTAATTTAGGTCTTTCTTTGAAACAATACATCTTAAAGGCTTAAAACCCATGATTCATTTATCTGGATGTCTGGAATTGGTTGTAAAGAGAAAACTTTAAATACAGACTATGTGATGAAGAGCGTAGTCGACTGGTTAGCTTTAGAGATTTAAAACGAGAAGGCATCCCGTATTAAAATTGAAAATTCAGTCTCTAAATTGGCTATCACAATCAGAATCAGTAGATTTGGATATGCTCAAATACCTGGGAATATTTTTCGTGTTGATCATCCAAAATGGATACAGTCAAGACTATTTAGACAAGGAAGTATATTTAGTCGACTCAATTGATTATGAGTTGATTACACCAGAATATAAGCAGCTACTCAATTACTATATCCAATATCATCACGATACGGATGATGAAGTATACAAGATCAGCGTGATTCACGAAATTGTTAGGAATTGCTGGGATTTTAATATTTGGCCAAAGTATAATGAGTGGGTGTATAACAAAGCAACTGAAAAGTTAAGCGAAGATTTATCAGATTCTTTGCGCAACATTTATGGTTTGTTCAAAGCAGGATCAGTTTATTATAGAGGTTGGGGACATTATTACAACACCAATTACGATTTGTCAAGAGCCACCTTTGAACAAAGTCGCGATTTATATCTTGAATATGGTGATTCTGCAGGCGCAGCAAGCTCCATTGACAATATAGGCTCAGTCTACAGCACCCAAGGCGAAATGTCAAAAGCCTTAGAATATCATGTTGAAGGATTAAAAATTAGAGAGCGACTTCAAGATACTTTGGGCCTTGGAGCATCCTATAATGCAATTGGAATCATTCACATGACGCATGGTGATTACAACCGCGCCATTGCTGACTTTGAAAAAGCAATTGGTTTTCATACGCATGTTCAATGGTGGTCTGGTTTATCGAACGAATACAGTAATCTTGGAGCACTAGAATCAAAACTCGGGCATCATGATGTCGCTTTAGAATATCACCTGGAAAGTTATCGTATTAAAGAACA
>JAUHXX010000242.1 GCA_030426825.1 Bacteroidia bacterium
CCAATTCAATTTGATACGTTTCATTCTTTTTAAACTCGAAATTTTGATTGAAAGTTATTGTTCTAAAAGATTGGTTGTGTCCTGTGTGATAAGAGAAAGTGCCATCAAAGGTTTGATCGGGTTCAAGGTCATATCTTCCATCAATCATAACAAAGCGATACATACTATTCATTCCCCAAAAAGTGGCTTGAGTTGTATTTAGCGGATGATCTTCTTCAGAGTAATTGGATGGATCTTGCTCATTTAAATTTTGTGGAACACCAATTCCTACTGATAAGCCGGTATACTTTCCTGTGGGAATAGCACTCGTAAAGCTAGTATAACCTGAGCTTCCTAAATCAAGTAAAACGATTTCTTCAAATTCGTGAAGTTCGCCTCCTTCATCTATAAAGCTCAGGTTTGATAAGTAGAATTTAAAAAGCTCTAGCCTAATTGATCTATTTTGAGAATCAGAAAAGGTATTAGACATGTCAAAGCTTGAACCATTCAGTTCTGTTTGAAAGCTAATTTCGAGTTCTGCCCTCTTATTTTTTTTACATGAAATAAAAAAAGTACCAAGAAAAAGTAAGACTAGAATTTTCTTCATCATTTATTCTTCAAAATGTAACATCCATTTTTGACTTACAGTTTTGTCTTCTGCGTCAGTAACGGTAAAGTGAACCCATCTCATCATCATTGCTGAGTCTGGAACCATAAAGTGCTCGTGGAAATCATATGACAAACCTTCAGCCGTTCCTGATTTGTGAAAGTCAAACATATGGTCGTGCATTCCTGTTTCATCTCCAACCATTACTTCGTAGCTTTTTAAACCTCTATCATCTGCGAAAGTTGCATTGATGTGAACTTCATCTCCCCATTTGTGGGTTGAGTGCTCAGCAGGGGTAGTGATGGATATTGTCGGATCTTCCTTGTCTTTTTTACATGCTGTAAATCCAACTGATACGATTGCAAGTGCAACAAATACTATTCTATTTTTCATAATTTTAATTTTTAAAAAGTGTAGGCCAGGCCTACGTTGATTTTGTGTTTATTAATTAATTGGGTGTATCCATTAAATGAGTTGGATACTGATTTTTGATATTCTCCAAAAAGTCCAAATCCTTTGTAATAAAGCCTTAGGCCTCCTTGTATAAACCAGCTTGTTCCTCCAGTGTCCTTATGGATTTCTGTTGATTCATCAAAAGCTGCTTTTTCAACGTTTGCACCTGCTATAGGCATAAACGTCAATTCGTTGATTTTGGTTTGATAAAACAAATTTAAAGTAGCGTTAAATGTGTTCCCATAGCTGTATCGATCCTTATTTTGACCGTTCCATTTATAGTTTACATTCATCATACTTCCAAAGTTTCCGAGTTTCATCCAATATTTAACAATTCCTAAAATGTCCCAGCTGCCTGAGCCAGGTTGCAAATCAAGATTCATTAATTCCTCGTTAATCGTTATATCTGTTTTTCCTACAGGAAATTTAATTCCTGCTCCAATTTCAAATCGTTGAGTAAAGTTAGGATTGTTATAAGCTTTAAACGGATCAAAGAGTTGGACGCTTTGGATCACCACCGGATCACCTATTCCTCCAACTTGCTTGGATTCTACTCCCTTTATCTCCTGAGTATTATAGACGAACGGAATAATTAAATAAGTTCTTAGTCTATCTCCTTCAGCTATTTTTCCTCTTAACTCTAACGTATTGTAATGCTCTGTTACTTGGTTTCCCCAAAACTTCGGATTATTGCCATGAGCAGCATGCTTGGTCATCATCTGTTGTCCAAAAGGGCTATAAAGTCCCATCATTTGGCGTTGTCGATAATAAATTCCGATCTCATGCCTGTTGTCATTAGGTGTAATGTTTATATAGACATTACAATTATCACAGCAAAATGCAAGAATTGAAGACCAACACAACAAAGCTGTTGTAATTAGTTTCATTGTTTAAATTATTAGTAAAAAGTCTTTTTTTCTGACTGTTAACTAATAATTTCTGGAGGGTCTAAAAGAGATTTGGAAATGCCTTCAGTCAATGTTGGCTGAAAGTTAAAATATGAAACGAGATTGTGATAAAATTTAGATAGTCGTGGGCTCTGGATGTCTTCAAATGCTTGAAAAATAATGATAGAGCTATTTACGTAATGTGTTTTATCGTCAAAGTCGTTTTGCGGCTTTTGTAATTGCTTTTTTAAATGGCATTGTCCATGACAGTTTAATTCTGGTTGGTCAATATTCTCACAAAAAGCTGCTTCAATTTGATCTTGATTAGCGTAGAAGTGCATCACCGTATAACTTTGCCAGCAAGTCAATACAAAAATTGCACAGGCTAGCACTAGAGAAATATGCTGAAACGGTTTGTTCACGAAACGAAGATATGAATTAAAGAATCAATCTTGTGTGATTTTTATCACTTAAATCAAGAGTTTCTTTTAGTCAATATAATATCAGCAAAATAGCCTCTGTGATCCATGATTTTTCCAGTAACATCAAGTTGGGAGTCTTTAATTATTTTGGATAATATTTCGTCATTGTATTTTCGGGAAACTTCAGTTTGAATTTTTTCATCTTCCACGAATTCAACGCTCAAATCAAGTTTTTTAATTGTAACCTGTTGGTTTGATTTGCTTACGATATAACTCCTTGCAATTCCTTCTGTTTCATTGTAAGTAGCCTTATGATAGAAGTTTTCTCTATTAAAATCTGCATCCAATTCGTTGTTGATTCTATCTAGAAGGTTTAAATTAAATTTTGCGGTAATTCCTTGTTTGTCTGAATAAGCTGGAAGCACAATCTCTTGAGGTTTAATTAAATCTATTCCCAGTAAAATGCTATCTCCTGGATTCATAAATGTACTTGCAGTATTAATAAATTCTTTCGCTTTATCGTCAACAAAATTCCCAATGTTCGAACCTAGAAAAAGAATTATTTTTTGTTTGTTGTTCTTTTTTAATTCGGATAAAATATTGAAATAGTCTCCTTGTTGTTTGCTGATAGATAATTTAGGTATTTCGGACAATAAATTTTGTTCTAAACCATCAAGGGCATGATTCGAAATATCCACGGGATGATAAGTAAAATTGTATTTCTGCTTACTAAGCACCTTGAGTAGGTGAATGGTCTTAGTGCCATCACCGGGCCCTAACTCGATTAGATCAAATTCTGTATTCAGTTGAACCCCTAAATTGGTGATAATTTCGTTCGTTTTTTGGCTGAAGATTTCCATCTCACAATCAGTCAGATAGTATTCTTGTAAATTCATGATTTGAACGAATAACTCATCACCAATTTCATCATAAAAATATTTTGAGGGTAAGCTTTTCGGGTGTGATGACAGTCCGTTTTTTACATCTTGTTTAAATTGTTCAATCATGCTATTTTACTAATCTAATTCCATTAAACAGCCATCTCATTGAGGCTGGGAAGAAATTTCTATATGTTTTTCTACTGTGGTTTGATGGTGTAGCGATAGAAGCTCCTCTTAAAACCATTTGATTAATCATGAATTTACCATTATACTCACCAATTGCTCCAGGGGCTTTCAAAAAATTGGGATAAGGTAAGTAGGCCGAATTGGTCCATTCCCAAACTTGACCCCAATTGAAATTGTCAGCTGCAACTTCCCATTCGAACTCAGTTGGTAATCGCATCCCACGCCATTCTGCATATGCATATGCTTCATACATTGAAATATGCGTTACAGGTTTATCTAATTCTAAGTCAGTGAGACCAGTTAATTCATAAGTTTTCCAGTCGTTATTTATTTTATGCCAATATAATGGCGCTATGATTTCATTTTGTTGGATAAAATCCCATCCTTCAGCATGCCAAAGATTAAAATTTGAGTAGCCTCCTGCATCAATAAATTCTAAATATTCTTTATTGGTGACTAGCTTATTGGAGATTTCAAATTCGTTCAAGTAAACTTTATGAACTCCCAATTCATTGTCAAAACAAAAGGAATTGTCCTGATGACCGATTGTATAGACTCCTTCTTCAATTTTATAAAATCGTTGGTCATCTGAAATGGAATCCATCACAAACAAATCTGAATATGTAGGGAACGTTGGTTGATTTCCTAGAATGTATTTGATATCGTAAACCAGTAATTCTTGATGCTGCTGTTCATGATTAATTCCAAGTGTCAACACTTCTATTAACTCTTTAGATTGCTGACCAGCTAACATTGAATTGATGTTATCCGTAACATAGGCTCGATACTCGTAAACTTCAGATACCGTGGGTCTTGTCATATTTCCTCGGTTCGGTCGTAGTACTCTTTCTCCTACATTATTGTAGTAAGAGTTAAATAGGTAAGCAAAATCTTCTGAAAACGGCTTGTATTTGGGATTAAACTCGGCTAAAACAAATTGTTCAAAAAACCAAGTAGAATGGGCTAAATGCCATTTTGGAGGAGAAACGTCAACCATAGGTTGAACAGAATAATCCTCAGTCTTTAAAAAAGAGCAGATTTCTTCTGTTCGCTTTCGTGTTTGGTTAAAAAGAGTTCGAATATTTTCGGGCATTGATAAAATTTCTAGAACTATTTATCCTTCTATTTGAACACCTTTCCAAAACGCAACATGACCCTTGATTGACTTCGCCAATTCAGATACCTCTGGATAGTACCAAGCCGCATCTTGATTCTGTTTGCCGTCAACTTCAATGGTGTAGTAAGATGCCTTACCTTTCCAATGACAAACTGTCGTAGTAGCACTTTCTTTAAAAAATTCTTTTTTAATTGAGTCCGCTGGGAAATAAGCATTTCCTTCAATATTTACTGTTTGATCACTTTCTGCGATAACTTGACCATTCCAAATTGCTTTTTTCATAAAAACCTTTTATTTTTTGACGGATGATGTCAGTTTTTCTTTCATTTCTTCTAAGATAATATTAGTTCCGTGTTTTTTTGGGCTATACGCTTTATAAAACTGATATACATCATTTTTAATCTGATTAAGTTTTTATATTTTCAGTTTCTCTTACCTCAATCATGCCGTTTAATAAAAAAGACCATCATAATTTTGGAGAAATAAGACCAAGGTTTAAACTACGTTCTCCTTTGTCTCAAGATGAAATTATGGATCGATTAGTGAACAATACAGCCTTAGATAAAACTGTTAATACAAAACTTGTTTTAGGGCAGTTTTTTATTGATATGCCAATTCAAGAACGGCATTTTTGGTCACCTGAACTAAAAGTAACCTTAGAAGATGACGAGTATAATGAGTATGACGGAGATACCCTAATTCGTGTAATGGTTGGTCCTGTCTACACTGTATGGGTACTATTTGTATTTATTTATTCGTTTTTAGGATTGTTATGTTTGATAGGAGGGATGTATGGTTTGTCAAATTTGACGCTCGGAATTGATTCTGCATGGATTTGGTGCTTTCCTATTACTTTTTTATTGATAATTGGAGTTTGGGTGATTGCTAAATCAGGGCAAAAGGCAGCTAGGGATGAGACTTTACATTTAGTGAGTACTTTATATCATGCTATTGGTGAGGGAAACGCAGAAAGGATTCATATTTGATTTAAAACTTTACAATATCTCGAATAATCTTAAGATGATGTTTCGTGTGCAACTTTAAAAACCACTGTGTATTTTTTTTATTAAGTCCACCAAAAATAGGATGTTTGAAATATACATTCGATTCAAGTTGGTCAAACTTTACCAGCAGCTCTTTACATTGTTCTATGCGAATTAGTAGGTGATCTTTGTCAATATTTTCAGTTGGTAAAACAGCTTCTGGTGCCCTACCTAATCCCCGAGGAATGTATCCTATCAACTTTATTTTGGTTCTGTTTTTATTGCGTTTATATCGATATTCAGTTGGATCTGATTTTGCTATAGATTTACAAACGGTAGATATAACCCTCAAACTGTGATCAATATGCCACGCTACAGAAGTACTAGATACTTCAGGAACGAGTTTTTCTTCAAATTCAAGG
>JAUHXX010000243.1 GCA_030426825.1 Bacteroidia bacterium
CAAAGAAAAAATTAACGCCTAGGCTGCCTTTTTCGGCAATAGATAATAAGTTTGAGGTCAATGGTTTTTCCAATAAATTGGGATACAAAGCTTTGATATCCGCCGAAAAATGAAAAATTATCACAGAAAAGGCCGCTAAAAACCTAAGGGCATCCAGATTTTTAAAATAAACGGGAGTGAATTTTTTCTCTGATTGAGGTTCCAAACTTTAGCTTTGATTAATTTTGTAGTCAAATGTAAGCAAATTGGAAAATTCAAAAACTTTTGACGTAGCAATTATCGGAGGCGGAATTGTTGGCGCAGCAACTTTATATAAACTTCAGCTCAGAAATCCTGATTTAAAAATCGTCTTGATTGAAAAAGAAAAGGAACTGGCTGCTCATCAAACAGGACATAATTCAGGTGTGATCCATTCTGGCTTATACTACAAGCCGGGTTCTTTAAAAGCGAAGAATTGTGTAAAAGGAAGACACGAACTAGTAGCCTTCTCAAAAGAGTATGGCGTTGATCATGATGTTTGTGGAAAGGTGGTTGTGGCGACTAAAGAATCTGAATTGCCATTTATGGATAAGATTTTTGAAAATGGTCTTGCCAATAACACTGAGGGAATTGAGAAAGTTGATGCCAATAGGATAAAAGAAATCGAACCTCATGTTGAGTCAATAGGAGGGATTTGGGTGCCATGTACCGGAATCATTGATTTTGTTGGAGCGACTAAAAAGATGGCAGAGGTGGCTATTGGTAAACAACCTGCCTCCAAAGTAATAACTGGTGAAGCCGTAATTGCTATTGAAGATGTAGACGGAGGTCATCATGTGGTCACCGAAAAGCAAGTGATTAAAGTAAAGAAAATGATTTTCTGTGCAGGACTTCAAGCCGATAGAATGGCCAAGAAAGATGGCATTAAAATGAAAGAAAAAGTTGTTGGTTTTAGAGGCGATTACTATGAGTTAACCGAGCAAGCAAAGCACAAGGTAAAGAATTTAATTTATCCTGTTCCGAATCCAGATTTCCCTTTTTTAGGAGTACACTTTACCCGCATGACCAATGGCGAGACCGAATGTGGTCCGAATGCCGTTTTTACCTTTAAACGAGAAGGATATGGAAAAACAGACTTCAGTTTAAAAGATACTGCCAACGCCCTGTCTTACGGTGGGACATGGCGCTTGTTTTTTGGGAATATGAAATTTGGTATCAATGAGTATCGGAGAGCTTTTTCAAAAAAATTATTCCTTAAAACTTTGCAAACCATGATTCCATCTTTAACCATGGATGATATTAAACCGGGAAGGTCAGGAGTTCGTGCCTTGTTATTGGGAGCTGATGGAGATACACGTGATGACTTTAGAATTGTGTCTACTGAAGATTCAATTCATGTGCTAAACGCGCCGTCTCCAGCGGCTACAGCATCTTTAGCAATTGGAGAGCACGTGGCGATTATGGCAGAAGAAAAATTTAACTTAAAATAAAATAATGAAATCAATAATATTGGCTTGTGTAGTAATTCTGTGTTGCTATTCGTGCAAGAAAGACTATAACTGCGATTGTACAATTGTTGTACATTCAGATGACGGAAATGGTGTGACCACTAATTCAACCAGTCAAGTGACTTACCCTTATAATAATTCTACAAAATCTGATGCACAAGAACAGTGTGATTTGCTTGATGAATCAGACGAATCATCAACTATGGGAAACACCGTTACAACAGTTGATTATACTTGCGTTCTAAAATAAATTGCTAGATTTTTAATCGAGCGTCCGGAACAATACTTTGGTCAACAAAATCTTTATTTAGGTATTTGTAATAACCAGCAATTGCGATCATTCCTGCATTGTCAGTACAGTATTGAAATTCAGGAATAAAAGTCGTCCAACCTTCGTTTTTACCGATTCGAACCAATTCAGATCTTAATAGCGAATTTGCTGATACCCCACCTGCAATCGCAACTTGGGTAATGCCATGTTTTCTACAAGCTTTAGTGAGTTTTTTAAACAGGCTTTTTATAATAGTGTGCTGATAAGAAGCACAAATATCTTCAAGATTATCCTGAATGAAATTCGGATCAGTCTCAATATTCTTTTTTAGAAAATAGAGTAGGGAGGTTTTCAATCCGCTAAAACTATAATTGTAATCGGGCACATTCGGAATAGGGAATTCGAATTTTTTTGGATCCCCATCTTTAGCATGTTTATCTACAAGGGGTCCGCCCGGGTATGGCAAACTCAATAATTTCGCGGCTTTATCAAAAGCTTCTCCAGCAGCGTCATCAATGGTTTGACCCAAGACGGTCATTTTAAAATAATCTTCAACCAATACAATTTGAGTATGCCCACCTGAAACAGTTAGACAAATAAACGGAAATGTAGGCTTAGTATCGTATTGTCCATCTATGAAATGAGCGAGCACATGACCTTGCATATGATTAACCTCAATCATTGGTGTATGAGTAGCCAATGAAAAACTCTTGGCAAAACTTACTCCTACTAATAAAGATCCCAAAAGTCCAGGGCCCCTTGTAAAAGCAATTCCATCAATTTGATCTTTTGAAATACCCGCCTTCTTTATGGCGGCGTCAACTACAGGAATGATATTCTGTTGATGAGCGCGTGAAGCAAGCTCTGGAACTACGCCTCCATAGTCTTCATGAACTTTTTGTCCTGCCACAATATTTGATAGAATTTCTCCGTTTTTTAATATAGCAGCTGATGTATCATCACATGATGATTCAATTCCCAAAATTATAACGTCTTTAGCGGTCAATTTTATTACTTTTATAAAAAATTAATGCAATCACAAAATTAGGTAAAATACTTAGAGGATTTGGACGTGGGACCTACCTATTGTTCGAATTGTTTGTTGCATTGATTTTATTCTGTGTTATCATGATACACACCTCATGGTTTCAAACGTGGTTGGCACAAAGAGCTTCTGCTTATTTATCCAATCAATTGGGTACTGAAGTTCGCATAGAAAAAGTGGATATTCAATTGTTTGATGAGTTAGATTTAAAAGGAGTTTATATTGAAGACATTAGAAAAGACACTTTTTTATATACTAAAAATCTACATGCTAGAATCCATGATTGGTCAATCTCGGAAGCATTCGTAAACATTGAGAATGTAACCTTAAATGAAGGGCATGTTCACATGAAAAAGTATCAGGGTGATACCACTTTGAATTTCCAACATATTGTGGATTATTTTGCTTCTGATGAGCCGGATACCTCTTCCTCGAACTTTAAGACAATTGTCCAGGAATTGGATTTAACAGATGTTCATTTTATCTATCATGACGAAAATTCAGAACCGGTTGAAAACGGAATGGATTTTTCGAATATTGAATTGAAGCATCTATCAGGTCATTTTTCAGATTTCGGAATGGACCAAGGGAAAATCAATGTCGATTTAAAATCGTTGAGGTTTGAAGATAGATCTGGGTTGAAGTTGACTGATTTTTCATCTAATGTAACATTTGACTCGACCGCCGTAAGCCTTAAGCGTTTCAGAATGGGCTTTTTAAGTACTTATTTGAGAGCAGGAATTGTACAACTAAAAACGCCAAACGGAAGTTCTGATTGGGGAGATTTTTTAAATAAAGTAAGATTTAAAGCTGATTTTGCTGGCTCTAAATTGTACTTCAATGACCTGGCTTACTTTGTTCCAGCACTATGGGGTATGGGAGGACATGTAGATATCAATCAATTAGATGTTTCAGGTCCAATTTGGGGGATGAAATTGCGAAATGTCGATTTAGCAATGCTTGATACCACGAGAATTAAAGGTGATTTTATCGTGCCTAATATGACTGATTTAAAATCATCCTACTTTAGAGAGAAGTTAACCTTGTTTAGAACATCAATTGATGATGTAGAACGCATGAATCTTGAGGCATTTTTAGACGAGAAAGGTGAAAAATCACTTCACAAAAATCTAAATCAATTTCGTCAAGCAGGTGTTATCACTCTAAAAGATGGATTAATAGACGGTTATCTCACTGACTTTGTAGTAGATGCAGATTTGTATACTGGTATCGGTAATGTACATTCTGAATATGGCCTAAACTTTAAAGTAGATCCAATTGATGGCCTATATCACTATAAAGGGCTGAACAATGTTGGCTTCACGAAGGATGTTGAAGTGGTTGATCTAAATCTTGGGGTAATTACAAATAATTCAACAGTAGGATTGTTAAATGCCTATTTGAAAATTGATGGAAAGGGCTTTGAAGAAAAAGACCTTGATGTTAAGTTTAATGGTGAAATCGCGCGAATTGGTATTTATGATTACGATTACGAAAACATCAATGTAAAAAAGGGAAGGTGGTCAAGAAACCGATTCACTGGAGTGGTTGACGTCAAAGATGATCACTTGGCGCTTGACTATGATGGATTTGTTGATTTTAATAATAAAATGTATTTCAAATTCAATGTGAAGATTGATTCAGCTCATATTGCAGAATTAAATAACAAGAATAAAGAAGTATTCCAGCGTTTAGCTTCTGATATCTCAGTTGATATTGAAGGTACAAGTGTAAACGAAATTAAGGGTCAGGTAAAAATTGAGAATTTAGATTATTATGACGGTTTCATAGATTTTCAGATGGAAAGAATGGTTTTAGATATTTCAAGATCACCGGAAGTTGATTCCATAATATTACGTTCTCCATACGTGGATTTAGATTTAATCGGAAAGTATGATCTCTTGGATGTAGGGCATGCCGTGATAGAACAGTTCTCTTACATTGTAGATAATGTTGTAGATGCACCTGAGAAATATAAAAAATCAGAGGAATTCTATTCTTTATGGGTTGATTTGAAAGATGTCAATTCAATCTTACAGTTTTATGATCCAGATATATATGTTGAGAGTAATACCATTATCAAGTCGGAGTTCAATCATGCCGAAAAATCATTTGCTCTGGACGTAAATTGCGATTATGTTGACTATCACGGAATTGAATTTAAAGAGATTAAGATTGAGAATCATTTCGACTCATTGAAGGCCAGTATATTTTACCAAACCGATTACATAAAATTAACGGATAGTATTGAAGTCAAGCATGTTTACTTTGATTCATATGTGAAGGATAATAAATTCATTACAAATTTAGGATGGGATGGGATTGGTAAAATGGAACCAGCACTATTTGCATTTGAATCAGAGATTTCGAAATCAATGGATATTCTTACCAACTTTAAGCCTTCTTTCTTTTTCTTGAAAGGTCATCAATATAATGTGAATCCTGAATCTAAATTTTTATGGAATCCGGAGAATATGGTTTTCGAAGAATTTAAAATATCACATGATCATCATTATGTAAAGCTAGATGGCAGAGTGTCGAAAAATCCTAAAGATTGGTTAAACCTGACCGTGAAAGATTTTAATTTGAGTGATTTGAACGGGTTGTTGGGAACTGAATTGGACATTCAAGGTATCGCCAATATCAATGGAAGGGTTGCAGATGTGTATAACACGATAAAATTTGAGGCACAATCCAATATCACAGAACTTATTCTAAACCAAGAAAAAGTGGGGGATATTTATGTAGAAAGTATTTGGAACGCGAAAAAGGAGAAAGTGTCGCTTACAGGTGATTTGAAAAGAGACGGCTTAAAGACCTTTACTTTTAATGGTGGATATTATACTGAAAGAAAAAAGAACAATATTGATTTAAATGCCAATTTTGATCAAACTGATATCTCCTTTCTTAATGCATTTGAAGACCCTGAGTTGTATACAGATATTGCGGGAATTTTAGATGGCGACCTACATATCGGTGGTGAATTGGACAATCCATTAATAACCGGTGAAATGGAGATAGTTCAAGCAAGAGTTAAGGTCCCAATGTTAAATGTTTACTTCGGAGCTGCAGGAATATTAGAATTTAATGATGGTGAAATTATAGCAGACCA
>JAUHXX010000004.1 GCA_030426825.1 Bacteroidia bacterium
CTCCGGAAGTAGTCGATCAAAATCTACCATTGATGGCAAAATGGCATTCTGGATTTTTAAAGCATAGTTGATGGAATCCGTGATATCGCTATTTTTTTCTTTGATAATTGCTGCTTGAATTTGTGCTTGACGTTTTCTGATTTCTTCTTCCCTTAGGATCTTTCTGCTGTAGGGGATCAAAAACAAGGCAATAACTACGATTACCCCTAAAGCAATAAGGGCTTGACTCAGATATTGCTTTCGAACATCTTCAATAAAACCTGTGAATTCAACATCTGCCTCTAATACAGCAACAGTTTTACCAGCACTGTTTTTTATAGGATAAAAGGCCGACAACCAAACCCCGTTTTCTGACTCATAAGAAGGAATGATTCCTCCAACATCCATACTATCTAGCAAAACTTGAGGGTAATTCGTGTAAGAATGACGAAAATAGGGATCTGGATCAGACGTAACGCCGAACTCAAAATTTTGATCATTTTCATCAAAAACAAGTGTATAAATTGGGCTAGAAAGATTATTTGCTAATGCAGCTGTCTTGGTCACCTCATTGATATCATGATAAGTCATGTTAGCATCTGTGCTAGTGATATCATCTTTTTCAGGATGATCATTCATCATGCGCTCATGGTCATCTCCATCAATGCTTATGGCCACAGAGGTAACTATTGCCGTCAATCTATCATACTGTCTTGTTTCCTGAAGATTTAATTGGGTATAATATCCAAAAACTATAAAAAAGGTAGTTAACAAGATGATTGTCACGTAGATAATCAACATGATCCTCGTAGCAACATTACCTATTATTTTACCTATTAAATTTCCCAATTCTGATAGTTTCTCCCAATTTAACTAAAATTCCTTGAATTCATCACACACTAAATCAACCTCTTTGAAAGTGATTTGTTCAGTACAAGATTAAATTCTGATTCCAACAATGCATATATCATCAACCTGTTCGTAGTCTCCTCTCCAATCTCGAATATACTCTGAAAGTATTTCTTTCTGATCATCCATAGCCCTCGTGTGTTGCTTTTTGATGAGTTCTTTAAAAGGCTTGTATTTGAGCTTTTTTCCTTTCGCCCCTCCAAATTGATCGGGATAACCATCAGTAAACAAATAAATTAGGTCTCCTTTATGTAACTTAACTATATGATCCGTAAACGGTTTTAAATTTTCATAAGCCCCAACTGGTTGTTTATCTGCCTTTATTTCTTGAAGTTCCCCACCCTCTTTTTTGATAATATATAGACTATTGTTTGCTCCAGCATAAACTACCTCATTTGATTTAAAATCAATTGAGCATAAAGAAATGTCCATACCGTCTTTCACCTTGTGATTACTCATGGCAAAAGTTTCAATGACTAATTCTGTTACCTTATCTAAAATTTTGGCAGGAGAAGAAAGCTTGAACTCTCTAACAGCGCGGTTCAGTGCATTGTGACAAACTACTGAAACCATTGCACCTGGAACGCCATGACCTGTGCAATCAGCCGCAGCAATTAACACCTTACCCTCAATAGATTCCAACCAATAAAAATCACCGGCAACAATGTCCTTAGGCAAATACAAAACAAAGTTTTCTGATATGGCTTTATTCAATAAACTTTGTACTGGCAAAATGGCGTCTTGCAATCTTTTGGCGTAAGAGATACTGTCAGTAATTTCTCTGTTCTTTTCGTCAACAATGTGTTTTTGCTTTTCAATTTCTTTTTTTGCTTTTCGAACTCTAATTAACACGAATATCACTGATACAATAGCGATTCCAGCAAAAATTAACCCAATCAATAAATAGCGATTATTCTCTTCTTTTAAGGCAATATTGGCTTTTTCTTCTTCAATTTTCGCCTCTTGCGCATCATTAATCGATTGCAACAATTCCAGCTCTTTTTGCTTTTTTTCAGATTCAAACTTGGCAGTTAATTCACGCGTAATTTCATTATTTCTTTCATCATAAAGATCTCTTCTAAGGCTTATCAATTCTGAAGCCATCTCATATGCTTTTTTATAATTACCTAAATTTGAATAGGACTCGGACAAACCTAAAAATGCTTCTTCTTTGTTGAATCTTACCTGATTAGAATCGCAATAAACCACTGCCAAATTTAAATTATCGATAGCTTTTTTGTACTCGCCTTTTCTTTGATACATTCTACCAATTACTGTATAATTGAATGCTATGGATTCATAATCTTGCAGTTTAAGGTTGATTTCAAGAGCTTGCTGCAGGTAATCATTTGCTTCATCAAATCGTTCAATATCTTTATAATACAAACCAATATTAGCCATGGTACTGGCTGCTGAAACAAGATTACCTAAGGCCAATTTTATTTCAAGAGATTGAAGCCAATACTCTAAACCAATATCATACTTAAATGACATCATGTATACGATACCAATATTATTGTAAACCCTTGCTATTCCTATTGAATCTCCTTCTGACTCTTCAATAGCTAGACAAAATTGATATTCTTCTATTGCGTTTTCAAGATCCTTATTTCCTCTATGCGTATTCCCTAATAAAATGTGTGCGGCCACAATGGCTTCATTATTTTCAGATTTATCGGCATATTCTACGGCCATAATTGAATATTCCGCGGCTTTGGTTGGATCACCATACTGGTACATTTCACCTAACATGGTTGTGATATTCGCAAGCAAAAAGTAATCCTCAGAGAATTTAGAGTTATCAAAAGCTTTTGTATAGAAAAATATAGCCGAATCGGTTTGAGTTAAGAAATAAGAGTCGCCTAAATAACAAAATGCATGTGCTCGCTTTATTGGATTCTGTTCGTGGGCGATAATTTGAAAAGCGCTGTCACGGTTAAAGACTTCAGCCTCTTGAGCCTTCAAACTGAAATTAATCAGTAAAAGCATCAACAGTAGAATTATGTTTTTTGAATTTTGATTCATTAAATTTTAACCCCTATCACACAAACATCATCTAATTGCTCGAAATCGCCTTTCCAATCTGTGAATGCTTTTGCTAAGAAATCTCTTTGCTCATGAATATTGGTATCACTCAATTCAATCAACATTTTCTTGAATGCTTTACTTTTCAATTTTTTGCCTTTATGTCCACCAAATTGATCCGGAAAGCCATCACTCGACAGGTAAACTATATCTCCTTTTTGTAATTTGATATTGTGATAAGTGAACTTTTGACGATAAGCAAACTTTCCAACTGGTTGTTTGTCTCCTTTCAATTCGTAAAGTGATTTGCCATCCAATTCCATATTCAATTCCAAGCCCTCATATTCTTCATTCCCTTTTCGCACAATCCATAACGGATTATGCGCTCCTGCATACTCCAACTGCATGGTATCCATGGTTAATCCTACCATAGAGATGTCCATCCCGTCTTTTACTTCATGGTCACTTCTTTCGAACGTTTTAATTACCAAATCCGTCACTTTATCTAAAATCTCTGCAGGTTGATGCATTCCAAATTCACGTACCACTCTATTTAAGGCGTTGTGACAAACCACCGAAACCATTGCACCTGGAACGCCATGTCCTGTACAATCGGCAGCAGCAAAGAGCACTTCATTCTCAATAACATCCATCCAATAGAAATCTCCAGCAACAATATCTTTAGGCATATACAATACAAACGAATTTGGAAGCTGCTCCTTCCAATACGAGTCGGGTGGTAAAATTGCTGTTTGGATCCTTTTTGCATAGTTTATGGAATCAAGAATCTCATGATTCTGCTCTTCTATTTCATGCTTCGCTAATAAAATCTCTTCATTGGCTGATTTGAGCAGACCATTTTTTTCTTCAATTTCTTTCTTTTGCGTAGTTAAAAGGTCATTCGCTTTATGTTTATCCCTATAAGCCTTCAAAATATATATTGTGAACAAAAGCACAAGAACGAACCCTATAATTACCACGTTTTTAGAATGAATTACTGAGCCTACAAAATCTGCTTCTGGAACTGCCACACCGACCAACAATTTATCTTCATCAGAAATTGCATATTCCTCAATGCTTCCCCACCAATCTTCTCCTCCTGAACTAAACGTAAAACAAGAGTCTTTTTTTTCTAAGCCATTCCAAATATTGACAGTTTGTTTAAGCGGTTCATTTTCAATTTCTTCATAGTGCTTTAAGACATCTTTTTTAATCGTCCCCATGTCATTATAACCGCAATGTGCAGGCAGGCCGATTACCTTTTCATCCTCTGTTAAGATGAAAACGAATCCTTTTTCTGAAATATCCATTTCAGTTGTAAATTTTGAAATATCGGTAAGCAACACATCAAAAGCTGCAACGATTTCTCTATCATTAGCTGTATCTTCCCACATGGTTGAAATTGTGATACCCGGCTCTTTAGAGGTCGAAAAAGTATAGGGTTTAGTCCAATTCACATGCATAGGACTGTGAGATGCAGCACTTTGATACCATGGTCTTGATCTTGGATCATAAACTTCAGATTTTTTGTTTGAAAAATGAGGTTCATATTCTCCTTCTTTATTCCAGAAATATTGATCAGACAAAGAATCTCGACTTCCATCATGCGTAATCCTAAACATCCATGCGGTATCTAAATCTAAAATTAAAAATTCATCCCCATCAGAAGTTGCCATCAGCACTGAAGACAATTGTCGTTTGTTTTTAATTAAAGGACGAAATTCAGCATTTAGATGGTGATAATCGGTAAAGTTGAATACCTGTACCGAATGTTCTTGAGCAGTGATTAAAATATCTTCTTTAATCGGGGCGAAAAAATTTTCTAATTCTAAATCTGTTCTCAGTAAAGATTTTTCAACCATATCTTTACTCAAATGATCTACTGTTTTGTTCAAATCCATCAGGATAAACACAAAAATCCCAATGATACCGAGTAACAGAAAGTAAATTGAATTTTTATAAATTGATTTCAAAAAAGTCTTCAGAACAAAAAGTTTAAGTATTATTTAAATGTAATTAAAAGTCTGATGATTAGGTAAGAAAATTCTTTTTTTTCTAAGTTTTATAGTCGTATTTCTCCGCCCATCAACCGAAAAGGATATTGGGTCAATACAAACAACTACTTTAACATATTTTTCATCATTCTTATCAAAGCGATACTTATTTTTACCCCCTCAATTAAAGACAGATGATAAAAGTTGAAAACCTCACCAAAGAATTTAAACTTTCTAAAAAGCAACAAAAAGAAAATAACAGTTCTGAGTCAGTATATACTGCCGTGAATGGAATTTCTTTTCAATGTGAAAAAGGTCGGATTTTTTCGTTGTTAGGACCAAACGGTGCTGGCAAAACAACTACATTAAGAATGATCTCTACTATTGTAAAGCCGACTTCTGGAAGTATCATAGTGGATGGTGTAGATGTTGTAAGCCATCCTCAAGATGCCCGTGCTAAAATTGGCTTTTTAACAGGCTCAACGGGCTTATACGAACGCCTCACCCCAAATGAAGTCTTGAAATACTTTGCAGACTTGAATGACATGGATAAGGCTACTTTTGAGAAAAGACGAGATTACTACTACGATTTGCTTGACATGCATGATTTCAAATCGAAAAAAATAGGTCAGATGTCCACCGGAATGAAACAAAAAGTTTCAATTACGAGAACTATGATTCATGATCCCAATGTTGTGGTATTTGATGAACCCACATCAGGGCTAGATGTCATTACAGCAGAAAATATTATCAAGCTCATCAGGGATTGTAAAAATGAAGGAAAAACAGTAATATTCTCTTCTCATATTATGTCAGAAGTTGACCTACTTTGTGATGATTTGGCTATTATCAATAAAGGAAAATTACTTTATTCTGGCAGCATGCAGGATTTCAGAGACAATATGCAAACAGAAACTTTAACAGGTGAATTTATTAGAATTGTAAACGAGAACTAATATGAAGAAGATTATTATAATTGCGAAAAAGGAGTTTCTTGATTTACTCAGAGATAAGAGAACATTAGTTAGAATGATTTTGATTCCGCTTTTGGTTTTCCCTATTATCATTAACCTAGTGACAATGGTCCAGAGTTCAGCAGCAGAAAAAGAAGCCGCAAAGAAAGTAAATGTAGGATATGTTTTGAACGGTCAATCTTCAGAAATGATTGAGAGCTTAGCAATGATCCCGAATTACAACTTTTATGAATTTGCGGATTCTAATGCATTAAAAAAGGAACTACTCAATGATTCAGTCACAGTTGGTCTCCATTACTCTTCAACTTTCGATCAAGAGTATACTGATGGAAAGACACCTGACCTTTCACTCTTTTATGAAGGCGTGAACCAAGAAGATTTAGGAAAAGTTAAATTCCTTTTACAGATTCAAGATTCAATCTATACGGATAAAAGAATGAGATCTATTGAACAGGAATACGGGTTCATTGAACCTTTCACAATAGTTAAAAGAGATATTGGTGATGACAATGAGCTGATAGCCAAATATGCCGGAGGAATGCTACCCTACTTTTTCTTGGCCTTTTGTTTTATGGGATGCATGATACCCGCTATTGACATGTTTGCTGGAGAAAAAGAAAGAGGTACAATTGAAACCTTACTAACAACTCCTGTTAAGCGTCTGCAAATTGTTATTGGAAAGATGGTGGTAATTACTACTTTCGGATTGTTGAGCGCCTCTCTAGCTTTGCTTGGTTTGTATTTCAGTTTAAATTTTATGGGAATGGAAGGAGACTTTATGGATACCATTAAAGGCATGTTATCTCCTGGTTTAATTGGAACACTCTACATTTTGTTAGTTCCTCTTGCCATATTCTTTGCTGGAATAATGATTCCTGTTTCAGTTTATTCAAGAAGCTTTAAAGAGGCTCAGAGTATTTTAACACCACTCAACATTTTAGTTGTACTGCCTGCGATTTTTGGTTTCTTACCAGGGGTTGAATTAGATTACACAACGGCTTTTATTCCAATATTAAATGTTGTTCTGGCCTGTAAATCATTGATAGGTGGACATGCCGACATGGTTTTGATTGCCATAACGTTCTTCTCATTGATTATGCTGGCAGGATTATCTGTATGGGTGTCCATTAAGCAATTTGGAAAAGAGGGAAATGTTTTGAGATAGTTGGTTGTTGGTTGTTGGTTGTTGGTTGTTGGTTGTTGGTTGTTGGTTTTTGGTTAGATAATCGAAAAACGAGGGACGAAAAACGAAAGACGAAAATCGAGAATCGAAGAATTGATTCGTGTTTGGTGATTGGTTGTTAGTTGTTGGTTGTTAGTTTTTGGTGATTGGTTTTTGGTGATTGGTTGTTGGTGTTTGGTGATTGGTTTTTGGTTGTTGGTGATTGGTTGTTGGTGTTTGGTGATTGGTTTTTGGTTAGATAATCGAAAAACAAAGACGAAAGACGAAAGACGAAAGACGAAAATCGAGAATCGAAAATCGAGTGTAGCTGTTATAAGCGAATTCCGACTACACAAACATCATCAATCTGCTCGTGATCTCCCCGCCATTCTTCAAACTTCTGGTCGAGTTGATTTTTTTGATCTTCTGTAGGTAAATATGAAAGTTGAACCAGCAGTTTTTTAAATGGTTTATACTTCATTTTTTTTCCTTTCTCTCCGCCAAATTGATCCGCATATCCATCTGTGAAAAGATAAATTTGATCACCAGAATGAACTTCTACTTGATGTGAAGTAAAATCCTTCATTCCACTATACAGACCAACAGGTTGTTTATCTGCTTTTACTTCTTCAATTTCTTGAGAACCTTTACGTAAAATCCATAAAGGGTTGTTTGCTCCGCAATATTCTATTTGACTAGACGCCTGATTTATTCTGCATAAACTGATATCCATTCCATCTTTAACGTTATCGCCACTTTTGGCAAAAGTATCTATGACCAATTCTCTCGTTTTATTTAAAATTTCGGAGGGATTCATTAATTGAAACTCATGTAATGCTTGGTGCAAAGCATTTGAACAAACCACTGAAACCATTGCGCCAGGAACCCCGTGCCCGGTACAGTCTGCTGCAGCAATGTAATCAAATCCATGGGCGTTTTCAAACCAATAAAAATCACCAGATACAATATCCTTTGGTTTGAAAAGAATGAAGCTCTCTGCAAATCTGTTTTTAACGGTATTAATTGATGGCAGGATGGCGGTTTGCAGTCGTTTGGCATATTCGATACTAGACCTCATCTCCGTATGCGCCTCCACTATTTGTTCTTTTTGATGCTGAATTAATTTATTTTGACTTTGCGTTTGTCTGAATTTCTTGAAAAGAAAAAAACTGAAAATAGCAATCAAACCGATACCTGAGTACAAAATCCACTTTTGACGAGTATCTGCTTCAATTTGTTCATTTTGATGCTTGATCTCTCGTTGATTGATCTCATTAGCTATGGCAAATTGAATAGAGTCTTGCGCAGCTTTGACTGTGTATTCCAGTTTAAATTTATTTCGTGAGGCTACTTCTTCGGCCTTATCATAATTCAGTTTGTCTGATGCCTTATTATAAAATTCAAGCATCTCAAGGGCCAATTTATAATTGCCTGATTCTTTATGCACCAAATATCTGACATAGGCCGCCTTTTGTTTTTTAGATAGATTGGAGGTTTGATTGGCCAATTCGAAACCCAAATCAGAATAATATACGGCCCGTTTCGGTTGTTTAAAAAACAAATAAAACTTGCTCAATTCATTATAGGTTCTGATTAATGTGTTCACTTGATTTAATCGCAATGCTCCTTCTAATACTTCATTCAAAACTGATAACGTTGAGTCTTTGTATTCTTTAAATTTAGGATCGCTTCTATCTAATCTAAAAAGTTGTTTTTGTAAATGTTCGCCATAAATTTCTAGTGACCCAATATAGGATGCTTCAGTGGCAAATTTTTTCTTAATTCGCAGAGCATCCGTATAATATTTGTTTGCTAAAGAGTCTTTTCTGATTGTTGAATAAATTTGACCTAAACCCATCAATGAAACAGCTTCTGCCACAGGATCCTCTGGTAGAAGTTTTGCATATTTCAATGATGCAAAAGTATTTTCTAGGGCTTCATCATATTTTTCAGCATTGAATTGCTTCATTCCTATGTTTTTATATCCTACACTCAAAATCTTCATATCCCCAATCAATCTTCCAATTTCAATTCCTTTTAAATCCATCTCATTGGACAAAACGATTTCACCTGCGTTATTGTAGGCAGTTGCAGCATTCACATAAGTCAATGCCATACCAGCACTATCACCCAAATTTTCAAAGATTTTATTTGAATGCATGTAATAATCTACTGCCATAAAGGCGTTACCTTCTGCATTTACGGCAAATCCCATATTATTGATTGTACCCGCCATTTGCGAGGTGAAAAAGTACTTTTCACCTTTAGAAATTCCTTTTTCTTTGGTTTTTGCTAGTAAAAACTCGTAGGCGTACTTATTGTATTTAATCCATATTTCATTACTCAGATCGTCAATAATCGTTTCTAAACATTTGACTTTTACACTATCTGAGTCTGTTAAATGAAAAATATCCAACTGCGTTTCAATTAAATCAACATCCCTCTCAATCAATTGAGAAAGATCTAAAGAGTCAATCAAATATCGTTCTGGATCTCCATATTCTTGCGCAGCAGAAGTACCGCCTATTCCGAAAAATAGAAATACGAAAAATATGTGATTCTTAAAATTCATGATCAAATCAAAACAAATCTAAGGCTTAAATCCGATTACACAGATATCATCTATCTGCTCAAGAGGCCCCATCCATTTATTAATGAATTCGTCAAAGTATTGCGATTGCCTACTTAAGTCACTACCCTGCTGCGACAAGAGCATTTTTTTAAATGTCTTGTATTTTAATTTTTTACCTTCATCTCCTCCAAATTGATCGGCATAACCATCAGTAAATAAATAGAAAGTATCTTGCTCAAAGTATTCAACTGTCACTTCTTTAAACTCTGATGCCGCCGAATACAATCCTACTGGCTGTTTATCGCCTTTATATTCTAACAATGTGTATCCATTTTGCTCAATTTCACTCCCCTCTTTATGTTGAACATTTTCCGATTTTCTACAAATCCATAGTGGATTATTCGCTCCAGAAAAGATTATTGTCTTCGAGCTTTTATCAATACAACACAAAGAAATATCCATCCCATCTTTTACATCTTCTCCACTTTTTGCGAAAGTTTCGATTACAATATCTCTCGTTTTATCAAGGATTTTTGACGGACTCACCAAATTAAATTCATTAACCGCCCGGTTCAATGCATTAGAACAAACTACGCTCACCATTGCACCAGGAACCCCATGTCCAGTGCAATCAGATGCAGCAATGAATAGTAAGTCCTTCTTTTTCTCGAACCAATAAAAATCTCCAGAAACCACATCCTTTGGTTTAAAAAGGACGAAGAGATCTGAAAACTCATTTTGAACATCCTTCAAGTGAGGTAATATGGCAGATTGCAGCCTTTTGGCATAATTAATAGAGTCAGTAATTTGTTTGTTTTTTTCATCTACCAATTCTTTTTGATCTTGAATGCGTTGATTTTTCGCGTTTAATAATCGATTGTTCTTGTTTTTCGTTTTAATTGATTTGAAAAGAAAAAATGTCATCCCCAAAAGTAGGACCCCGCCTGCAATTGCTATGGTAATTATAGTTTTCTGTTTATTTATTTTGCGCTCGTCTTCAAGTGATTTTTCGGCATATTCTGTCTGAATTTTTAAACTATCAGTGAATGCCTTAAGTTGCAATTCATTTCTTATCAATTCACTTTTTAATTCACTTTTCTCATTTACTTCTTGATCTTTCAAGTAACTTGAGATAAACGTCTGATAGGCCTCAGAAGATTTTTTAAATTGATTATTTCGATAATAATAGCTGCCTAAGCTTCGATATACTCGATATGTCTTGCGTGCAATAACGGTATCCTGCTGGATATTTAAAATTCTTTGAACAAATAGATCATGAGTTTGCTTCGGCAAATTAAAATTTTCATTTAATAATTTCCCCATCAGGCTAATCTCACTAAAATTATCATTTGACTCTATCGCAATATCCAATGCCCTTAGCAAATAATTGCGAGCGGTCACTGAATCTTTTTCTAAATGAGACAAACTTATTAATGATCGAATTAATCCATAAGAATATTGATCCTTCTCGAATAAATCTTTGGAATATTCTAAATAATAATA
This sequence comes from Bacteroidia bacterium, assembly GCA_030426825.1. Lineage (GTDB taxonomy): Bacteria > Bacteroidota > Bacteroidia > Flavobacteriales_D > Crocinitomicaceae > Paracrocinitomix. Next base: position 11,119 of record JAUHXX010000004.1, read on the forward strand.
AGCACTATCTACTTGTCCCATGCTCTCATACAATTCACCAATTCCCTGATAAGATATTGCCATACCCAATGAATCATCTCGTTGAATCTCATAATTTAGACTGGCTTTTTCAAACTCCATTGATTTGTCATAATCTTTAAGGATGTAATAAATTGCTGCTAAATTGGTATAGGCATATGCCTTTCCACGTTCAGCTAAGTCAATTTCAAGCGAATCAGTTGCCGAGAAGGCAATTTTTTCATTCAAAACCAGAGATTTTTGATGATACTTTAAAGAATTGGAGAGCTCATCCACATCAAAATAGGCGTTACCAATATTACCATAAGCATCCGCAATTTGTTGATACGCATTAATTGATTGATATTCTTTTAAAGCCTTAAAAAATGACTCCCGGCTTTTTTCATATTTCGCAATATCTTGAAAGTACCAACCCTCGTGAATATAATAGTCACCAATTAATTTTGGGTCTTGAATTTCAGGTAAAATTTGTGTGGCAGAATCAAGATAGATTTTAGCCAAATACACGTCTGAATACTCGTAATCCTGAAAACTATTCAAATACGATTTAAGCTTGCCCTCTTGTGCTTGCAAAGATGAACTTGCAAACAGTAAAAGACAGGCACTTAACCAACAGGATTTTAATCTCTTACGCATTAAGCGCAATTTACATATTCCTTCTGTATTGTCCACCAACTTCGAAAAGGGCATCAGTAATTTGTCCTAATGAACAAACTTTTGCTGCATCCATCAATTCTTCAAAGATATTTTGATTTTGGACGGCTGCTTTCTGAATTCTAGTCAAAGCTTCAGCAGATTTTCCTTCATTGGCTTTGTGTAACTCAGCCAACATTGAAATTTGATACTGCTTCTCAGACTCCTCTGCTCTAATTACTTCTTTCGGTAATACCGTAGGAGATCCTTTTGAGCTTAAGAAAGTATTTACACCAATAATAGGGAAATCTCCATTATGTTTCAAGGTCTCATAATACAAAGATTCTTCTTGAATTTTTGAACGTTGGTACATAGTTTCCATAGCACCTAATACTCCACCTCTCTCAGTGATTCTATCAAATTCAGTTAATACTGCTTCCTCAACCAAATCAGTCAATTCTTCAATGATGAAGGCTCCTTGAATTGGATTTTCGTTCTTCGCTAATCCTAACTCTCTGTTAATGATTAACTGAATTGCCATTGCTCTTCTTACAGATTCTTCGGTAGGAGTTGTAATCGCTTCGTCATATGCATTGGTATGCAACGAATTACAGTTATCATAAATCGCGTAAAGTGCTTGTAAAGTTGTTCTGATATCGTTAAAGTCGATTTCTTGAGCGTGTAAAGATCTACCAGATGTTTGGATATGATACTTCAACATTTGTGCTCTTGCATTCGCTCCGTACTTCTTAGCCAAAGCTTTTGACCAGATTCTACGTGCGACTCTACCAATTACTGCATATTCTGGGTCGATTCCGTTTGAGAAGAAGAAGGATAAATTCGGTCCAAACTTATTGATATCCATTCCTCTTGAAAGGTAATACTCAACATATGTGAATCCATTCGCCAAGGTGAACGCTAATTGAGAAATAGGATTCGCTCCTGCTTCTGCAATGTGGTATCCAGAGATTGATACTGAATAGAAGTTTCTCACCCCTTTATCAATGAAGTATTCTTGCACATCTCCCATTAATCTCAATGCAAATTCAGTTGAGAAAATACAGGTGTTCTGCGCTTGATCTTCTTTCAAGATATCGGCTTGTACAGTTCCTCTAACTTTCGTCAAGGTATCTGCTTTAATCTTTGCATAAACATCTGCTGGTAATACTTGATCTCCTGTTAAGCCAAGCAACATCAACCCTAAACCATCATTACCCTGTGGTAATTCTCCTTGATAAGCTGGACGCGTTAATCCTTTAGCATCATAAAGCTCTTTGTAAGCCTTTTCAACATCCTCTTCCAAGCCGTTTTCCTTGATGTAAACCTCACATTCTTGATCGATTGCGGCATTCATAAAGAATCCTAACAACATTGGTGCTGGACCGTTAATGGTCATGGATACCGAAGTTTTCGGATCTGATAATCTAAATCCTGAATACAACTTCTTGGCATCATCTAAACAACAAATTGACACTCCTGAATTTCCGATTTTACCGTAAATATCTGGTCTCAAATCTGGATCATTTCCGTAAAGCGTTACCGAGTCAAATGCCGTTGATAAACGCTTTGCTGGCATTCCTAATGAAACATAATGGAACCTTCTGTTGGTTCTTTCTGGTCCACCTTCACCTGCGAACATTCTCGTTGGATCTTCTCCTTCTCTTTTGAACGGGAATAAACCTGCAGTGTAAGGGAATTCACCCGGCACATTTTCTTGCAATGACCATCTCAATACATCACCCCAACCTTTGTATTTCGGTAATGCTACTTTAGGAATTTGAAGATGCGAAAGCGATTCAGAATGCGTATCAATCGATAATTCTTTATCTCTTACTTTAAACTTGTAAACTGGCTCTTTGTAACGTTGAACTTTTTCTTGCCATCCTTCAATGACAATCCAGTTTTTAGGATCTAATTCCAATTTAACTTTTTCAAAAGTTTCTTGTAAACCTTTGATCAGTCTATCTTTATCTTCAATTTGAGAATTTTTCAAGGTCTCCATTGAAGAGTTTAATCCGTGTAATTGATCAGCAACAGCTACCTGCTCATCTACCCATTTATCGTATCCCCTATTGTTCTCAGAGATTTCTGATAAATAACGGGTTCTAGCAGGCGGAATCACAAATATCTTTTCAGACATTTCAGCAGTGATTTCAAAAGTAGATTTTAGGTCCGCCCCTGTTTTCTCAGCCACTTTATCCATGATTGCTTTGTACAATGAATTCATTCCTGGATCATTGAATTGAGATGCGATTGTTCCGTAAACCGGCATTTCATCCATTGGTGTATCCCACAAATCATTGTTACGCATGTATTGTTTTTTGACATCACGAATCGCATCTAAAGCTCCTCTTTTGTCAAACTTATTCAGTGCAACTAAATCAGCAAAATCAAGCATGTCGATTTTCTCCAACTGCGTAGCAGCACCAAATTCAGGCGTCATCACGTACAATGAAACATCTGAGTGATCCATGATCTCTGTATCTGATTGTCCGATTCCTGAAGTTTCCAAAATGATTAAATCGAACTTGGCTGCTTTTAAAATTTCTAAGGCTTCTGAAACGTGTTTGGACAAAGCTAAATTTGATTGACGCGTAGCCAAAGAACGCATGTAAACGCGTTTATTTTTAATCGCATTCATTCGAATTCTATCACCTAGTAAAGCTCCACCAGTTTTTCTTTTTGATGGATCAACAGAAACAATCGCAATTTCTTTTTCGGGAAAATCGATTAAGAATCTTCTTACCAATTCATCTACCAATGAAGATTTACCTGCTCCACCGGTTCCTGTAATTCCTAAAATTGGCGTATCTACTTTTGATGCTAATTCATGCACCTTATCTAGCTCATCTTTACTTTGCTCAGGGAAATTCTCTGCGGCAGAAATCAATTTCGCAATATCCACAGGGTTTTTAGACTCTAAATGGTTCACTTCTCCATTTAACTTATCTCCTGTTGGAAAATCCGATTTTTCTACCAAATCATTGATCATTCCTTGCAATCCCATTGATCGTCCATCATCTGGATGATAGATTCTTGTGATTCCGTAAGCTTGTAATTCTTCAATTTCAGAAGGAAGGATTGTTCCGCCACCACCAGCGAATATTTTGATATGTTCAGCTCCTTTTTCTTTCAAAAGGTCATACATATATTTTAAATATTCTGTGTGTCCACCTTGGTAAGATGTCATTGCAATTGCCTGAGCGTCTTCTTGAATAGCGCAGTCAACAACTTCTTCAACTGAACGGTCGTGTCCAAGATGAATCACTTCACATCCAGTAGATTGGATGATTCTACGCATGATATTAATAGCAGCATCATGCCCGTCAAAAAGAGAGGCAGCTGTTACAATTCTTACTTTATTCTGTGGTTTATATGGGGCGATTTTCTCCATTTATCGGTCGATTTTAAGAAGACCAAATATAAGGATTTTAGTACCATTTTTCACAGGTTTTGGGGATAATATGCCTATTTTCTAAACTCAATTCTATCACCTGCCAATATCCAGATTCTTGAGTAGAAACGAAAAGGTCGTTTTTCCATTTTTGCTTTCGCGTTGCACAGTGCCTTCTAACTGCAATGTAAGTGCCTCTATTAATTCTAATCCAAAACTTACAAATTCATCATTTTCATTTTTCCATTGACCATTATCAGAATACTCTAAGCGAAAATAATCTTCTCCTTTTGGGAGAACGTCTATTATTATTGCGGCATTTGAATTTGATTGAAAAGCGTGTTCTAATGAATTTGACAGTAATTCATTAACAATCAATCCAAGCGGAACAATGGTTTTTAACCCTACCCTTTCAATCTTTGTATTTATTTGAACTTCTACCGGAATTGTTAATGAAGCTAGATTCAAAATTTCATCCTTTAAATCTATTAGGTACGTCTCAAGTTTAATATCGGCCAAGGTCTCATCTTGATAGAGCTTTTGATGAATAAGTGACATGGCCATTATTCTATTGATCGCTTCATTGAATTGCAATTTAGATTCGTCAGATTTTAGCTCATTTTTTTGAAGTCTTAATAAGCTGATGATTATTTGTAGGTTATTCTTCACCCTATGGTGAATCTCCTTAATCAAAACAGATTTCTCGTTGTGTTGCTGCTGTATGACTGAGTTTTGCTCACTCAATTCTTTGTTAGATTTAGAAACATTCTCAAACGAAAAATTGTGGAAGTTTAAAAATTGAATTACGACATATGAGATAGACAAGGTTGCGGCAATCATTTCAACCATCAAACCGATTCGACCAGCAAAATCCAATTCTAAAATACTTACGATATTATCATTCACCGAATACAAAGTATAGTAGATAATATTCAGTAAATGAGCCAACAAAACCATCATCCCATATTTCTTTCCTATTCCAAAAAATGAAATGGTAATTATCAATATCATCCATAAAAAATCTCCATGATGGACAATTGTATTGAATGAATTAGCTGTATAAACTGCTATAAGCGTCCCAGAAATAGAAAGAAAAAAGTAGACAAATTTGAAACGACCCGTTCTATGTAAAATAAGAATAGCTGAAGCCGCGATTAAAGCACAGGTGGCATAGGTAATTGTCTCTTCAATGATACTGTTAAGAGATACCAATGTCAAAACAATAAAGGCCAAGCAAAATATGATACAAAGTCTCCAAGCAAGTGTGAATTTGCCTTTTTCGTAAAAACTTTGAAGTTTATCAGTATTTGGAGAGAAAATATTTAGCATTTAAATAGTCATCTCTTAAAGTGATCTTTTCAAAGCCATAATATAACCTAAATGTAAGGCTTGGTGCAGATTTGAAAACTTTAAACACTCTTCAAATGAGTTCAAATCAAAATTATATGAAGTAGAATAAGGAATGTTTTTACCAAAAAACTCATCCTTTTGCAGGTCCGTCTCTAACTCATCTACTTGATTTAACAGCTCAGAAGTGATAAACTCAAATTCAGCTTGTTCAATCGGAGATTCAGGTTTACTATCCTTTTTATATTTCATTACAAACTCTTTCTCCAAGCCACCTGGAACAGAATTTAATTGGTACACCAAACCTTTATGAGTAGACACCATATGACCAATGTGCCATGCTATGTTCCCTGTAAATCCATCCGGAATTTTATTGATTTGATCTAATGTTAAGCCTTTGAGCAAACCAATTGTATTGATTCTTGTTGCTCTAAATAATTCTAATTCTGTTTTCATGATTCCAAATAATTTAATGATGCAATAATTCAATTATAAAATTACCTTTTTGAACTTGCTATAATTTTAAATAATATCATTTTTATTGATTTTATATCCTTCAATAAATCGCCTGGATCAGGATAACCCTCCGAGTCCCTACAAATCAACAACCAATACTCCGACTCGTCTGCTTCTTTGGCGGCTATTACCATTTTTGCAGCAAAATCAGCTTTGGAATGTGAACTTTGAGATTCTCGAACATTGGCCCCAACTGAAGTTCCAGAACGAATAAGCTGATTCGAAATAGCGAACTTCCTGCTTTCATCTAGCTTATTGCAAAAAGCTACTATTTTCAAAGCAAAGGCATAAGTTTGATCTAATATTTCATTTTTGCGTTCCATTGAATTATTTCATTATTGGATAATTGAATAATTTAGTTGCCTAACACAAAAACACAAGGCGTTTTATCAAACTGAAACTTACCTTTTCGCCAGTCTTCAATGGATTTGGTTATAATTTTTTCTTCTGGCCCTGTGACATCATAAGCAACACAAAGCTTTAAATCAGCATGCCCGTGCTTCAAGAAATCTTCAAATATTGTTTCGTTCCTGTATGGTGTTTCAATGAAAATTTGAGCAAATGAAGTTTTAACGATAGTCGTTACGACATTTTTCAACTCTTTGGAGCGTTCTGGATCTTTTTTTGGCAAATACCCATTAAATGTAAATCCGTTTCCATTCATTCCGCTTGCAGATAGGGCCATTAATATTGAACTTGGTCCCACTAACGGAACTACTTCAATTCCTGAGTATTGACACATAGATACAATTTGGCTACCAGGGTCAGCAATAGCTGGATATCCCGATTCTGACATCAATCCAACATCATTCCCTGCTTTTAACTCATCCAAAATTTCCATTTGAAATGAATAATCATTGTGTTTATCCAATTCGTAGAAAACGGAATCATCAATCGGAAATTCTCGGTCCATTTTTCTTAAAAACTGTCGTGCTGTCTTAATCTTTTCAACAACAAAAAACCTAAGAGCAGAAACAGTTTGTTTATTAAAATCAGGTAACACTCTTTCGAGAGGAGACTCACTGATGTTTATCGGAACGATATATAGTTTACCCATTGACATACTTATCAATAATTACATCCGTAGCAACATCTAGTAAGTCAAATACATGTTGAAATCCTTCATCCCCTCCGTAATATGGATCAGGAACCGCTTGATTTTTCCCTGGATTCACTTCATTTAAAATTAATTTGACTTTGCTTTTATCCTCTTCGTTTCTAGCAAGGGCAATCATATTGTTGTAATTAGACGAATCCATTGCATAAATCAAATCAAACTCATCATAATCTTGAGCCACGAATTGCCTTGCCTTTAAATCGTCAATATTTACACCATTCGATTTAGCTGTTTGTCGCATTCTGGCATCAGGTGCTTCGCCAATGTGATAAGAAGATGTTCCGGCAGAATCAGTCGATACTCCTTCAATGTTTTGGTCAAGTAATTTCTGTCGAAGAATTCCTTCTGCAATTGGGGAACGACAGATGTTCCCTAAACATACCATCAATATTTTCATGCCATAAAAATAAAAAACCCTGACACTTTGGTCAGGGTTTTAAATTAATTAACGTTTAATTTTTTTTCTAAGTCTTCAAGATAGCCTCTGAATTGTTTATCAGTTTCAGCTAAGTTGTTAACTGTTCGACATGCGTGAAGCACAGTGGCGTGGTCTTTACCTCCACATTGAGCTCCGATACTTGCCAATGACCATTTTGTCATTTTCTTAGCAAAGTACATTGCAATCTGTCTAGCTTGAACAACTTCTCTTTTTCTAGTCTTAGATTTCAACAACTCAATCGGTAAGTTGAAATAATCGCAAACAATCTTGTGGATATAATCCATAGATACTTCACGAGCAGTATTTTTAACGAAAGTGTCAATCATTTTCTTCGCTAGCTCAATCGTAACTGCTTTCTTGTTTAAAGAAGCCTGAGCAATTAATGAAGTCAATGCACCTTCCATTTCACGAATGTTTGTATTGATACTATAAGCTAAGTATTCAATTACATCCTCTGGAAGATCAACACCGTTTCCGTAAATTTTTCTTTGTAAGATTGCGATTCTAGTTTCTAATCCAGGTGCTTGAACATCTGCTGATAATCCCCATTTAAAACGAGATAATAATCTTTGTTCAATTCCTTTCATTTCTACAGGAGCTTTGTCAGCGGTAAGCACCAATTGCTTTCCTGTTTGATGAAGATGATTAAAAATGTGGAAGAATGCGTCTTGTGTTTTTTCCTTTCCGGCAAAGAACTGTACGTCATCAATAATCAATACGTCCATCAATTTATAAAAGTTGATGAAGTCGTTTGTTGTATTGTTCTTTATAGAATCAATAAACTGACGTGTAAATGTTTCTGCTTGCGCATACAAAACTGTTTTGTTTGGAAATTGATTTTTGATTCCAATTCCGATTGCATGTGCTAAGTGTGTTTTTCCTAATCCTACACCTCCATATATTAATAATGGATTAAAAGCTGTTCCTCCGGGTTTATTTGAAACAGCAAAAGCAGCAGAACGGGCTAATCTGTTGCAGTCCCCTTCAACAAAGTTGTCAAAAGAATACGTAGGGTTTAAATTTGAATCTACATTTACTTTCTTAAGGCCTGGAATTACAAATGGGTTTCTTATTGGATTTTCTCCAATATTTAAAGGCATTGAAACAGGTGTATTCGATAAATTCTTTTTACTTGAAGTTGGAAGATTTACAGTGTAAGGTGTTTTCTTGCTATCAGAACTTCGATCCATAATGATCGAGTACTCTAGTTTCGCCTCTGGCCCTATCTCCTTCTTAATCACCTTCTTTAATAAATCAATGTAATGTTCTTCTAACCACTCGTAAAAGAAATGTGAAGGCACCTGAAGCGTCAAAACCTTATTCTTGAATCGGATTGGGGCAATTGGCTCGAACCAAGTCTTAAAACTTTGAAGGCTTATATTATCTTTGATCACCTTCAAGCAATCTTCCCAAATCAACTCATGGTTTTTTTTGTTTTTCATTCAGGTACAGGTTAAAAAAGTTTTGCTAAAACTGGTTTTGTTATTTTCAAAAACAGTGAACAAATATTCACATAAAAAAGTTATAAAAAAAATAAAATTCGTGTTGTTTTTTAAAAATATTTTACAGCTAGAATTTTTAAAAAAAATGTCCCGGAAAAATTTTGTGCAAAAGAAATTAATTCTATTTTACAATCCATTTAATTACGGATAACCACAATATACAAAAATGTTCTCAAATTCAAGCCACTTGCGCATTAGATATAGCGAAACTGATCAAATGGGTTACTGTTATTACGGAAATTACGCTCAATTTTTTGAAATCGGAAGGGTAGAAACTTTACGCGAAATTGGAGTCAGTTATAAGGAATTAGAAGCGCGTGGAATTATGCTTCCGGTGGTTGACTTAAACGTTAAATATCTACGTCCAGCACTCTATGATGATCTGATTGAAATCAAAACTTTTTTAAGAAAAGTACCCGGAATAAAAATTGAATTTGATTACGAAATTTATAACGAAAAAAAAGAACTGTTAACTACGGCAAAAACGACTTTAGTTTTTGTTAATTCAGAAACAATGAAGCCAACTCAAGTTCCTGAAGATTTAAAAACGATCATTGAAAGCCATCTTGGCTAAAAATCTTCACAAAGAAATTGGTAATTATCTAGGGTAGTAGTATCCTCCATTCCCTGATACCATTGCTCAATTGTAAAGGACTCTCCTTTGTTCTCCTTAATGCATTCTTCCCTAAAAGGAAGTCCATCTTCACCTGTAAGGATCAAACCTTCTTTTTTGGTTACCACAGTTTCCTCTCCATTCACCCCTTGCTCTATAGTGGTTACATCATAAGAATAACTGCAACGCTTACATTTTTCACAAGAACTTGCAAAAATAACCAGTCCAAAAACCAAGAAAAATAACTTTGGTGTCATAGCTTTGTTGTTTAGGTCAAAGATATAAAACAAATGCAGAAGAAAATTATTGTGACGGGGGACAAATCTAAAACTTTGTTAATTCCAGAATTAAACGAAACTTATCACTCAACCAAAGGCGCAATTCAAGAAGCACAACACGTTTTTATAAAAGAAGGGTTAAATTTTACTGATCAAAAAGAGATTAACCTACTCGAAATGGGTTTTGGAACTGGACTAAACGCTCTACTTAGCTTGAACGAATCTAATGCGACATCAAAAAAGATATTTTACACAACAATTGAGGCATTCCCCATTTCTTTTGAACTCGCCCACCAAATGGAATATATCAAATCCCTTGATTTTAAACATCTTAACAACCCTTATCGGGAGATGCATGAGTGTCAGGTTGAAAATTGGTTGAAGATTTCACCTTATTTTGAATTCTATAAAATTGAGCTTTCCCTATGTGACTGTAATCTTCCTATCTCCCATTTTGACCTTGTATTCTATGATGCTTTCGGACCTAAAATCCAACCAGACCTTTGGACAACAGAGGCTTTAGAGATTATAAGTAAATCCATGAAAACTGGCGGAATTTTGGTCACTTACTGTGCTCAAGGCCAATTCAAACGGAATCTAAAAACTTTAGGATTTGATGTTGACTCGATTCCTGGTCCACCAGGCAAGAGAGAAATGACACGAGCAACCAAACGCTAATTCTTAATAAAGTTTATTATCCGTTGAATACTTTTTAATAAACGAACTTGCCGCTGTATGAATTCTAACTAATTTTACTTGCACTCTTTAAACAAAGATTAATGGCTGAAATTTTTACACTACCCAATATCTTCACATTATTAATGCTCATCATGCTACAGGCAGTGCTGGGATTCGATAATCTACTTTATATTTCTTTAGAATCAAAGAAAGTTGAAGAATCCAAAAGAAAAAAAGTTAGAGTATTAGGAATTGGCCTGGCCATCTTTTTAAGAATTGGGCTTCTTTTTCTACTAGTTAGTCTCATTGATTTGTTTCAGGATGTACTTTTCCAGATAAACCTGGGAGAATTCATGCGTTCTAAATTCAATGGTCACAGCATCATAGTGTTGTTTGGAGGAGGATTTATTGTGTATACCGCCATGAAAGAAATCTGGCACATGATTTCTCATGAAACCTTGTCAGAAGAAAAAGGTGCCAAAAAACATAAATCGGCAAATGCGGTAATCGCTATGATCGTGGTAATGAACTTAGTTTTTTCATTTGATTCAATTTTAAGTGCAATGGCCTTAACAAATGAAATCGGAAATCCAACTGCTGAATTAACACTCATGTCTATCGCAATCGTAATTAGCGGTCTTTTGATGATTTTGCTAGCCAATAAAGTGGCAGACTTTTTACAGAAAAATAGAATGTTTGAAGTACTAGGCTTATTCGTTTTATTTATAGTTGGCATCATGTTACTAACTGAAGGAGGACACTTAGCCCATATGTCCTTTTTTGGAAACGAGATTGTACCAATGAGTAAAACAACCTTCTATTTCATAATAGTTGTGCTTGTTATCGTTGATATTGTCCAAAGTAAATACCAGAAAAAGATCATTAAAATAGAACAGGCTGAAGAAAATAAAGAAAAAAATCAATCAAATTTTGCCGATTAATCATGAGCGAAGCCATTAAAAAGAAAATACTGGATCTTTCAAGTGAGATAAACGAGCACAATCATAAATATTATGTGCTCAACAATCCCTCAATTACAGATTTTGAATTCGACCAATTATTGAAGGACCTTGAGCTTTTAGAAAAAGAACATCCGGAATTTGCATTCGACAATAGTCCAACTAAAAGAGTTGGAGGTGACATTACAAAAAAATTCAATACAGTCGGTCATAAATACCCAATGCTGTCTCTTTCAAACTCTTATTCAGAAGATGAAATTAAAGATTGGGAAGAGCGCATTAATAAATTGGCAGACGAGAAATTGAGTTACGTTTGTGAACTGAAATATGATGGCGTTGCAATCGGTATCCAGTATAAAGGCGGACAATTATTTCAAGCATTAACTCGAGGAGACGGAAGTCAAGGAGAAGACGTAACAACGAATGTGAAAACAATCAAAACGATCCCGTTAACTTTAAAAGAAGGAGCACCAAAGGATTTTGAAATTCGTGGTGAAATATTTTTCCCTTTAGATCGGTTCGAACAATTAAATAATTCAAGAGCAGAAGCTGGTGAAGAGCTTTATGCTAATCCAAGAAATACTGCAAGTGGAACGTTGAAACTTCAAAACTCTAAAATAGTTGCAGAAAGAGGACTTGATTGCTATTTATATGGAGTCTACGGCGAGCAACTTGGTTTCAACTCCCATTCTGATGCGGTTACAGCCGCTGGAAAATGGGGATTCAAAATTCCTTCTTTTGAAAAGAACATGATTCGCAAAGCTGGAAACATTGATGAAATAATGTCTTTCATTCATTATTGGGACAAAGAGCGAAGTCGTCTTCCATTTGAAATTGATGGGATTGTTATAAAAGTAGATGATTATCGTCAGCAAGATGAAATGGGGGTCACTGCTAAAAGCCCACGTTGGGCAATTGCCTACAAATTTAAGGCTGAACAAGTCTCTACCCGATTAAATGAGGTAACATATCAAGTTGGAAGAACTGGCGCCATTACCCCTGTAGCCAATTTAGCTCCAGTATTATTGGCCGGAACAACTGTAAAAAGGGCCTCACTGCATAATAAAGATCAAATTGAAAAACTAGACTTGTTTTTAGGAGATGAGGTCTATGTCGAAAAAGGAGGCGAAATTATTCCTAAAATAGTCGGTGTGGATGTTTCTAAAAGAACTTCCGACTTTCAAAAAGTAGAGTTCATAGAAAATTGTCCTGAATGTTCAACTCCTTTAATAAGAAAAGTGGGAGAAGCCCAACATTTCTGTCCGAATGAAAATGGATGCCCACCACAAATCAAAGGTAAAATCGAGCATTTTATTTCTCGAAAAGCAATGAACATTGACGGTTTAGGTCCAGAAACAATTGACCTTTTAAACAAGGCTGGCTTAGTTGAGAATTATTCTGACTTATATCATTTGAACTTTAATCAAATAGTTGAACTAGATAGGATGGCTGACAAATCAGCAAACAATTGTTTAAAAAGCATTGAAGCATCCCTTCAAATTCCATTTGAACGCGTATTGTTCGCTTTGGGAATAAGACATGTAGGTGAAACAGTTGCAAAAAACCTTGCCAAGCATTTTAAAACCATTGATCAACTTATTTCAGCTAGTTTTGACGATTTAATTAACGTTAATGATATTGGAGATAAGATCGCCATTAGTATTCAAGCATTTTTTCAAGAAGAAAAAAATATAGAAATCATTAATCGATTAAAGGCTACCGGACTACAATTCGAAATCATTGAAAAAGAAAACGAAAGCAATAAATTAGAAGGGCTTTCATTTGTTGTTTCAGGAGTTTTTGAAAAAGTAAGTCGAAACGAGTTAAAATCACTTATCGAAACCAATGGTGGCAAAAATTCAAGTTCAATTTCGGCCAAAACTTCTTATTTAATTGCCGGAGATAAAATGGGTCCAGCCAAGTTAGAAAAAGCTGAAAAACTAGGTTTAGAAATTATTTCGGAAGACGATTTTTTACAAATGATTGGAATGTAATGGGGCCATTGAAAAACACTTTACTAAAAAAACGAAGCCAGAACAACCTGTCCAGAGCAGTTTGGTTAAAGCCTGCAGCTGATGTAAGATCCGTTCTGTTAGTAACAAATAATGAAGATAAAACTGCAAAAAAGTTATTAGAAGAACAATTCCCGAAATCAAAAATTCATCATTTATACCTTCGGGAAATAAAGGAAGATAGAAGTGTAGGATTCTATTACACTGTGCATAAATCCGATTTTAATTTAACGGGTAATTTGAAAAATGATAAATTAAAAAATTTAGAAAAATTCAATTACGATTTACTATTAGATTTGTCCCAAAATTCAGAGCTTTTAGATTATTTCATCAAGAAATCTGATGCCGCGTGTAAGATTGGTAATTTTGGATCTAAAAAAGCGGACAGTTATGATTTGATGGTCAACTTTGGGTCTAAAAATTCTGAATCTATAATGAATGCAATTAAACAGCTTAACACATTAACGAAAAATGAACAAATTTAGAGGATTAGGCGTTGCCATGGTAACACCTTTTGACATTCAAGGAAATATAGATTTTAATGCACTTGATAAGTTAACTGAATTTTTAATTAGTGGCGGGGTTGATTATCTTGTAGTTCAAGGGACAACCGGAGAATCACCAACACTTAATCAGGAAGAAAAACAAGCAACTTTAAACAAAGTTGCAGAGGTAAATAAAGGACGTCTTCCTATTGTTTTCGGAATAGGAGGAAATAATACGCAAGCAATCATCAATGATTTAAAGTCATACGATTTGAGTAAGGTAGACGCCATATTATCAGCTTCTCCATATTATAACAAACCTACCCAGGACGGCATCATTGCACACTATTCTGCCATTGCAAAGAGTACAGATAAAGACATCATTCTTTATAACGTCCCAGGAAGAACAGCATCTAATATTTCAGCTGATACAACGCTTACTCTCGCCGAAAATCACAAAAATATTATAGCTGTGAAAGAGGCTTCGGGAGATATGGAACAAATCATGGAAATTATTCAGCACAAACCAGAAGGTTTTCTGGTAATTTCAGGAGATGACGCTCTAACTATGCCTTTTATAGCTGCTGGAGGTGACGGTGTAATTTCAGTAGTTGGAAATGCCTTCCCTCATGTATTCAAAGCAATGGTGGCAGCGGGATTAAATAATGAAATTCCAACATCCAGAAAACATCATTATACAGTCTTGCCAATCATCTCTTCTTTATTTGCAGAAGGAAATCCTGGAGGCATTAAAGAAAGCTTAGCAGATTTAGGAATAATGGAAAATCACATGCGATTACCACTAGTAAATGTCTCTGCTGAATTAAAAAACAAAATTATTGCACTAGGTCGTAACATTAATAAGGCCTTCCCGTACTAGAATTAAAAAAATAGTATATTTGTTTTATTCCGTTAAAAAACGGCACTTAACTAAAGATTAATGAAAAATAGAAATTTATATCGCGGTATCCTTACCGTTTCAGCTTTTAGCCTACTGGTGAGCTGCGGCGGTGATGCAGATGGCGAAGAGGTGAACAATATTAACATTGACACCACTTCAACCGAAGAAGTAATCACTTCATTAGAAGTAGAATACTCAGTTCCTACCCCAAATGAATTATTTGAGATTGTAAAACTACAAGGTGGTGAGCAACAAGTAGGACTTGTAAATTCTCTAGATAATCGTGAAAATTATGTTGAGACTAAGGAAAAAGCAATAGCATTCGGTATTTATTCAGCTGACTTGGCTTATATGAGCTGTTTTGGTGTTGGAACTGAATTCTTAATGTATATGAAAACCATTGAAGAAATGGGTGATGAATTAGGAATTTCTGGAGCTTTTGATGAAGATTTAATGGATCGAATCGAGAGTAATGAAGGTGATACGGATTCCCTATTTGCAATTTCTAATGAAACCTATTACGATAGCTATTTATATTTAGAAGAAAACGGTAAAGGAGCTGAGCTTTCTTTAATAATGGGTGCTGGATACATTGAAAGTCTTTATATCATTTGTAATTTGGTAAAAGAATTTAATGCAGAAGATCCAATCGTTGAAAAAATTGGTGACCAAAAATTAGTCCTTGAAAACTTATTAGAGTTTATTGCGACCTATCAAGATGATGAAGGTGTGGCTGAAATGACCAACGATATGATTTCGCTACAAGAGGTATTCGAGATCAGTATGGACTTTGAGGAGTCTGGTACGAACGTTGATAATAATGATGGGAAGTTAGTTCTTTCTGGCGGAGGTTCATTCGAAATGAATGCCAAGGCATTAGCAGACATTACTGCTAAAGTGACTGAACTAAGAGAAAAAATGATTAAATAAAATTGGAACTATGAAAAGAGCATTAATAGTAGGGGTAGCGTTAATCGGATTTATTGCAATTCAAGCATATTCTCAGTGTCAAAAAACACATTATTTCTGTACAACATTATTAGATAAAGAACAACAACAAGAGTTCTGGAATTTAAATAATCAATCAAAAAGCGCGACTTTCGAAAAAGGAAAAGTGTACAAAATGAGCTTTATTGCTTATAAAGGATTCGATTACAGAATTTCGGTTTGTACTGATATTAAAGAAGGAGCGGATAAAGTAAGATTTGAATTATTCCATGACGCTATCGTTAGAGTAAAAGACGAGTATGGCAACACAAACATTCAAAGAAAAAAGGAATCGCTTTACTCTAATAAAGATGATAATTTGAGCCCAATGTTAGAATTTACAGTAGATAAAACGAAGAAGTTTTACCTAGACGTAAATGTTCCAGCTTCAGGTGAAAGTAAAGACAGAAAATTAAGTAAAACAGATAACGTTTGTGTAGGGGTGCTTTTAGAGCATAAAAAAGCTGCAAAAATGGGATTCTAGTTATAGAATTATTTAAAAGACCAACCCTGACAACCCAATGTGGTGTCAGGGTTTTTTAATTATTTATGGGGATTACAAAAGAAAAAATAGAATTACTTCACACTCAGATAGCAGGTGCGAAAAAAATAGTGATTACTGCTCATAAAAGTCCTGACGGAGATAGTATAGGAAGTTCGCTTGGCCTTTATCATTATTTGAAACAAATTAATCCTAATGTTGTCATATGTCATCCAGACAAGGCGCCATATTTTTTACATTGGATGCCAGGATTTGATCAAATCATATCACTTGAAGAATCAGGTCAACTCGTTGAAGATTCATTTAAGTCGGCAGATTTAATATTTTGTTTGGACTATAATTCATCCAGTAGAATTGGAACAATGGAAAAACCATTGGTGGCTTCAAATGCATTTAAAGTGATGATAGATCACCATAGAGAACCAGATGAAAACTTCTGTGATTTAATGTTTTCTGATATCACCTCTTGCTCAACTGCACAGTTGATTTACGAAATCATTGCAGAATCAAATCATTTGGATAAAATCATTAAAGAATCTGCCCAATGTCTTTATACTGGAATTGTAACCGATACCGGTTCGTTTAGATTCTCCTCTACCCTACCTAAAACGCACAGAATTGCAGCAGATCTATTATCTCGCAATATCAATCATTCAGAAATTCATGAAAATACATACGACACCAATAGTTTAGACAGAATTAAATTGGTAAGCTTTGCATTACTTGAAAAGTTAGTGGTGTTAGGCCAGTATCAGACGGCATACATTTCTTTAACAGCTAAAGAACAAGAACGCTTTAATGCAACAAAAGGTGATACTGAAGGGCTCGTTAACCAAGCATTAGCCATTCAAGGTGTGAGAATGGCCGTTTTTATGAAAGAATCTGATGGCATTGTTAAAATGAGCTTTAGATCTAAAGGAAAAATACCTGTGAGTGAAATGGCTAAGAATAATTTCTCTGGTGGCGGCCATCTAAATGCTGCAGGTGGAAAATTTGTTGGAAACATGGAGAATGCCATTCAAAAGTTTGTAACAATTCTACCTAAATTCGTTGAAGAAAACAAAAGTTTGTTTTAATGAAACAAGTAGCAATCGCTTTATTTCTAGGATTAATAATCTTTTCTTGTAAAGAACAAAAAGTACAAGAATTAGATCAAACCCCCAATTGGACGCAGGATGAGTCAATCAATATGAACTCAACCTTTGCTGAAGAAGAAGATCAGGAGATTGAAAATTTTCTAAAACACAGACCAGATTGGAAAATGACCAAAACTGGAACCGGATTGAGGTATTTTATATACGCTAAATCTGGAAACATGGATACAGCAAGAGTTGGAGATCAGGTTTTGGTAGAATTTTCAATAGAATTATTAGACGGTACAGTATGCTATACCTCTGAAGAGAATGGTCCTGAAGGATTTATCGTTGAAAAGGCAGATATAGAATCAGGATTACACGAGGGAGTTCAAAAAATGTGTACAGGAGATAAAGCTAAATTTATTCTTCCCTCCCACATGGCACATGGTTTAATAGGTGATGAAGATAAAATCCCACCTCTGAGCGCTGTCATCTATGATATCCATTTATTAGAAATTGCCCATCAAGAAAATTAATATGACAAAATATTTTTCAATTTTATCATTGATCATCTTAGCCAGCTGTCAATTAGAAGGTGTTGAAGATGCAGAAAACAACAACGAAGACATCATCATTAATGATGGAGCTGATTCAGTTGAAACTGATGAAGTATTGATGCTACAAGACAGTATTGATGGCCAACTGAATGATATGGTTTTTCAAAAAGAAGATGGGTTAAGAGTTGAATGGGACATTAAAAATACAGAGAAACAAATTCAGTTGAATGATGTGGTAATGGTGAACTATACGGCGCGAGTTGCCGCCGGAGAGGTCTATGACTCAAACAAAGAATTAGGCGAACCTGTTCCATTAAAAACAAACATTGGAATGATGCTTCCTGGATGGGAAACAGGCATGTTAGAGATGCACGAAGGAGACAAGGGAAGAATAATGATTCCAGCCGCACAAGCTTATGGAGAAGATGGCTATTTAACAATTGTTCCTCCAAAAGCAGACATCATTGTGGATATTGAAATCGTTTCGATTGTGAAACCAATCACTTTAGAAAGAGGTGTGAAAGTATATAAATGGAAAACGAAACCTGCCGGGAAAAACCCTACCAAAAATCAACTTATCACTTTCGATTACTTTGCTTATAACAAAGGAAAAGAAGCTGGAATGTATGATAATTCCTATCAAAATGAGGCTCCATTTAGTTTTAAATTTGAAAATGCGGGTGTAGTGGATGGGTTGCATATTGGCATGCAAGTGATGAAAGCAGGTGAAAACGCTTTTATTGAAATTCCTGCAAAAGCTGCCTATGGTTCTAAAGGCCTTATAGATCATGTTCCGGCGAACACTGATATAGTGTATGACGTTCGAATTGAGTCAATTCTATAATTTTTTTCTATTCTAGACAACCCTTTAATTTTTGCTTTGTATTTAATACGAACATGCAAAGAAAATTAAATGAAACAACCAATTTGACTTAGAATACGACTTAATAGTAATTAATTCGTATTCATTACAATCCAGCTGACCACTTGGATAAACAAAAGCTCATAAAAAAGTTCGTTAAAGGGAACAAGCGCGCATTTGATAAAATATACGCCGATTACTGTGATGGAATGTACAGTATATGCTTGCGGTACACGAATAATTCTGATGAGGCGGCCGATATTTTGCAAGACGCATTTATCCGAATTTATGAGAAAAGAGAACTGTTTGATGTTGAATCACAACTTGGACCTTGGATCAAGAGAATTGTAATCAATACTGCCATCAATCACTATAGAGTCAATAAAAAATTTGAATTGGTTGAGGATGAAAGTTATTTTGAAGAAGAAGATGAACAAACAGTTTCTGTTCAAGAAAACAATAATTTAAAATCTGTACTCAGTGAATGTATCGAAGAATTGCCCCCAGGATACAAAGCTGTTTTCAACATGTATGTTTTAGATAATTTGACGCATAAAGAAATAGCTGAATTTTTAAATGTGAGTATTAACACCTCTAAAACTCAGCTTTCAAAGGCACGGAAAATGCTAAAATTAAAGTTAGAGGAGAAGAACATAACTAGTAGCAAGGTTGAACTATGAGTAAGGAATACAAAAATATTGACGAATTGTTCAAAGCTGAATTGGGGCAAAATTCAGCAAAGGCACCGGCTTATGTCAAAACTAATATTGATAAAGCCATCACTGGTAAATCTATTAAGTGGATATTCTTCTTGATTCCTGTGGTTATATTGTCTGTAGCTTTACCAATTTACTTTTGGGATAACAATATAGAAATCAATACTGCTGGTCGTGTGACGAATATAAACAATGAAAATTTTGCTCACGCATCCAATCAAAATCCGTCTTCCTCTGAAGCTTCAACAACTGTTAGTGTTCAGCCCAACTCTGATGCACCCAACAGTAATCTTAATCCTTCTAATTCAACAGAAAAAGTACAACAAACTAATTCAGTTGTTTTAACTAATAATAAACAATTCACGGTAAAAACAACACCTGAGAATTTGAATGGATCAAACAAGTCAGTGAACAAGGTAGAATCAAAACAGCTAATCAATCCAACAAAAAATGATTTTACCACAACCAATTCTGATAAGCTCAATTTAAGTGATTCTAAACTGAAATCAATGAGTGACAGCATTGCAATAACTGATCAAACCACGGATCTTGCCAATAATGACAATAAACTGAGCGAAAACAAAACTCAAAATTTGATTGACAAACAATTCATTGATACAACCAATATTTACAAATCTGCAATTGACTCAACAAAAACAGACAGAGAAATTATCCAACCTGCAAAAATAGACAGCTCACAAATTAAAGATGAAATTGCGTTAATTGATTCAAGTTCGACAAAAGAAGAAACGGATACTTCAGCTACTGTTGAAATAATCAAAGAAGATCCAAAAGCAAAGAATTGGACATTTGACGTTCAAGCATTCGGCGGATTGGACTTTTTACAATCCAAGTTCACGTCTATTAGTCCAGAGGCTGTAACAAATTTCGATAACAATAAAATAAAACAAATGTCTAGCCATTTTGGATTAGCTGGGTTCTTGAATTATAAAAACATTTCTTTAGGAACAGGAGCATCATTTTACAGCCTAAGTGATGAAGCTGAATACAATTTTTATAATTACTCAAACACTCCAATGGATTCAACTCAGACTTCATTTTTTTATGTCCCTATCTATGACAGTACAGGCATGCAAATCGATTCCACCCTTGATTCAACAAGCACCACCTATAATTATACCGTACTAGATTCTTCGGCTACAAGCTCTCAAGTGAGTAATGTGTATAAAATTATCTCTATCCCTTTGTCTTTAGGGTATACGTTTAACTTTTCTTCATGGGCAATTAAACCAAGAATATCGGGGATTTTTGAATTTACGAGACAATCTACTACAGGAAACTATCCCGTATTAGGTGCCGGAAATTCAAGTCTAGATCAACTTCAAAGTTTAAAGTTTGGCTTTTCATTAGGCCTTGATTTGGAAGTGAGAAAATACTTTGGTCAATTCTATGCCCTTATGAGACCCAGCTACAGGATAAAACTTACCAATACTGCTAATAGTCCTAATTCAGGAATAAAACATAACGCTTTTAACGCAGTTATAGGTGTGGGTTATCACTTTGGTAGATAAGCTGATAATCCGAATCATCTGATTCACTTGTTCATTCCATATTAAAGAAAACTACTTTTTTTTAAAGAATCCGTATTTTAATCAAACCAAAACTCGATAAGTCGCGTTTTATAAAAAAAGACTCTATGATTAAATATATTGGAATAGGAATACTTGTTATTGGATTAATGTCTTGCAAAAAAGTTGCAAAATTCACGCAATTCGACATGGAATTTGAAAATGAATGTGTAATTCCAAGCTCTACAGGAGTCAGCCTTCCCTTAGATATAATTACCCCCGATACAGAAACTAATTCAGAATCGACTTTCGCGGTAAACGATACCAGGAAAGATAAAATTGAAGAAATTACCCTTACAGAGTTGGACATGACAATTACTTCACCAAATGGCCAAGATTTTAGTTTTTTAGAAAGTATAAATTTATACTTAAATGCAGATGGCTTAGATGAAGTCTTAATAGCTTGGAAAAACCCCGTTCCTCAAAGCGCTACAACATTGATGTTAGAAACGACAGAATTGGATATGAAGGAATACATTAAGAAAGATGAATTTACTTTACGAATTAACTGTACAACGGACGAAGTTATTACAAGTGATCATCATTTAAACGTACGATCGAAGTACTTTGTAGACGCCGAAATCCTTGGCCAGTAAAACAACTATCTGACAAGTATAAAATTTACTAAAACGTTCAGATTATCATTTTGTAGGAGATTATTGGCTTTGTATTATTGTTGAAGTATTCATTCAAACTCAAACTTATGAACTTCAAACAATACTTCTATTTATCAATTTTCATATTACCCTTCAGTGGATTATGCCAAAACACCGAATATATTGACGGTAATAATGTCAAAGCGCTATTAACAGACGTAGGCCTCTATTTCCAAGATCCCGGAGCAACAGCCTCTTACGAATACCCTAAAGACTCAAGTAGATTTGTGGCTTACGCCATGGCTTATTGGATGGGAGGAAAAGACATCAACGGACAATTAAAGTTAGCTGCTAACACATTTGGTTCAGGAGGTTCAAAAGATTATTTCCGAGGGCCTATTGCAGACGATTATAATAGTTCACACTACACCTCAACTTATGCGAGTGCTATCTGGAAGATAAGTCGAGATGAAATTAATTATCACGTAGGTAATTATACAGCAGTGGGATACACTCCAATCCCGGCGATTGCGAATTGGCCAGGAAACGGAAATACCTCAGAAGGGATTGCAGCTCAATTGGCTCCTTATGTGGATGTGAATAATGATCAAAAACCGGATTTAATATTGAATCTGCACACTGGAGCTGTTTTTCCTAAGATGTTAAAACCCTTTACTGAAATTCCATTGACTGCCGTTTTTAATAAATTGTACAAAAGAATTTTGACCGCATGGACTATTGCGGGGTTGGAAAGGACCAATGATGTGGAGATGGAATCTGATCCGGCTCGTGTAGGCAGCTATTCTCCATTTAATTTGGATGGTGCCTTGAGTTTCCACTGTGGGGCATTATGCGCAACCATCGAATCTCCGAACCATGGGTTTGCATCAGCTCGGGACGAGAAAGATAATATGATTGTGATGACACCTGAAATGTTGTTGGATGCACAATTGATTGGGTTCCGGGAATCGCTAAAGTTTTTAAATGATACTGGAGGTAGGTCGAAGTGGACACCAGGTAAAAATTAGAGGTTAATATATAAAGATTGACAGCATACGAATACATGGAAAAGGTTGAAACGCAAATCCATCCTGCCGAATCGATGTAAAGTCGGAGCAACTCCAGATACATGAACGTTCGTCGCATACCTTGGGGGCAGATGCAATCCCGTACTATTTTCGTCGAGTATGTTTTTAAGAATTAGTGATATGAGATATGAAAGGATGGATTGAGAACGGCCCTTGTGCCTGGCTTGAGTATTGGAATGAAATCAATTGACATTTCCCCACCTCCCACCGACGAAGAAGAATTGATTATTTTACGATCTAATTTAACTTAGATGATATCTCCTGTTTTTGTGAAAGGTAATTTCCGATGGTCCCGGTTCTTGGCCGCGGTCGGCTTGATTTGTGTCGTGTCATGCCAACAAAATAGTAGGGTAGAACTCGGACCTAAAAGGCCTAATATCTTATTTATTATCACCGATGACCAAGCTGCGTTTACCCTGAGCGCATATGGTAACCAGGTATGCCAGACTCCCAACATAAACAAGCTTGCAAGTGATGGTATGACCTTCACTTCGGCATGCCATATGGGATCGTGGATGAGTGCGGTATGCGTTCCATCTAGAATTCAGATAATGACTGGTAAACATGTTTGGAATACGTTGGGCATCGGAATCTCAAGAACGCTCGAAAACGTAGGTGCGAAGGAGCTTGCATTGGTGGAGAGAAACAGGCAATCCGAATCCACATCAAGCTCAATGCCAGAGGTTTTCAATAAGGAGGACTTCCTGACCTTCCGCACATGTAAAAAAGAGACCAGTTATGCCAAAGCCAATGAACGTTTCATGTATAACTATGAAAAATGGTGTGTTGAGGCAGAAGACACAAATGG
>JAUHXX010000244.1 GCA_030426825.1 Bacteroidia bacterium
CCCGAACTCTTTCAAGAGCGATTGGCAAATAAAATTGAACAGCTTCCCAAAAATGAAATAACAGCCATTGAAAACGGACTCAGTCTATTAACTAATCTCTTAATTGAAG
The DNA here is from genome assembly GCA_030426825.1 of Bacteroidia bacterium. Taxonomy (GTDB): domain Bacteria; phylum Bacteroidota; class Bacteroidia; order Flavobacteriales_D; family Crocinitomicaceae; genus Paracrocinitomix. The sequence continues at coordinate 110 of JAUHXX010000244.1, forward strand.
AGAATTTAACGGACGATAATCTGTCATAAAACTGCAGCCAAAATTTATTCCAAACCTGTATTAGTCCTCCAAAAATTTGGAATATCCAAAGATCATTCGTATATTTGTGTTGTACAGAACATATTATGATACTTAGATTAACAAATAGTAAAAAACACATCAAGGCCAAAGAGCTTAAAAAGCTCTTTAGCACCTACGGTGTCGTTTCAAAAATTATGCGTTGTCCGAATTCAGTATATGTAAAAATGCAAAATGATGAACGCGCAAAAATTGCCGCATCAAATCTAAATGGAATGAATTGGAAAGGGAATTACATCAATGTAAGCCCTGCACCTATCACTACTCATTCACCTATTTGCAGAACTTCAGTCGGAGCAATCAGACTTATCTAAGTACAAGTTCATACCAGTAATTGCTTTATTCAAATGAATGAAGTACTATTTATTCACCTATAAATCAAATTATCATGAAACTTAATTTACAAGACAAACTAGGTTATCAAATTCAAACTAAAGACAAAGTAACTGGAAAAGTAAAAGACTTTCTTTTTGATGAAGATCAATGGAAACTTAGATACATAGATGTTGATCTCGGCGGAATTTTTTACGAGCAACGCATTTTAATACCAGTTCAGCTCATCCATGGAAATTGGAAAGACAAAACCTTTACGATTGATTTAGAATCGAAACATCTGAAAAGTTTCCCTGAACTTGACGACCACAAAACAGTATCAAGAGAATTTGAAGCGAAAATTGCCGAATTCTTTAAGATTGAACAATACTGGGGAAGTCGATTTCTACCCTCTGCTGCACCATTCACTTATACACAAAGTAGTGGCCTATTATCTTCTTCGTTTGAACTAGATGATAGAGTTCCAGCAAGAAAAATTAAACCTGATGATATCAATTCATCATTACGGAGTTTTAATGAAATTGAAGGATACACATTTTATGCTAAAAACGGTAAGATTGGGCATCTTTTAGACCTGATTATTGAATCAAAAAATTGGTCAATAATTTCAACAGTAGTTGATATAGATTCTATTTCGGATAAACCACCTGTTATTGTGGCTACCAAATGGATTGAAGAAATCAGTTACATTGAAAAAGGGATTTCACTCTCGCTTAAACAATCTGAAGTGTTGAGTGCACCGACCTTCAATGTAAATGACTCAATAAATACAAAGAAAGTTCATCAAGACTTTGATTTTACAGGTACCAAAGCAAAATAAAATGAAGCCTTTAAAAATCTATCCGGATGAATTATCTAAACTCAAATTTTCAAAAAAAGATGTATGCACATCTCCCGGTCAAAGGATTAATAGAGAATTAAATCTCAAAGCGGCAACCCTCAATTACAAATTAAAGGATTCAAAAACCAATATCATTATTGAAACTAAACACAGGGGGCCAATCAACGTGCAAATAAAAGTTGCCAATGTGGCTAAAAAGCACATCATTACAAGTAAGGGACTTAAAGTCCCAATTAAAAGTATTCACCATATAAAATTTTAAAAACATGAACATATTAGAAAAAGATAAACCTTATTCAAAACTCGGATTTTCAAAACTTGAAACAACCGAATTAATCTTACCATTAAATGAGTTACTGGCTAACTACCAAACTCACTTTCATAAACTGCAGAACTTTCACTGGAATGTTAAAGGCAAGGATTTCTTTGAATTACATGAACAATTCGAATTAATGTACAACGAAGCCTTCAAAAACATTGACATCATAGCGGAAAGAATTAGAGTATTTGGGAAAACCCCGATTTCTAAAATGAAAGATTATATCGCTTTATCAGATATCAAAGAAGCAGAGACTGATTTGAGCGGTGAATTCATGGTTAGAGAAATCATGAATGATCTTGAAATACTACTTTCATGCATGGTTGAAGTGACAGATCAAGCCGGTTTGGTTGGTGACGTTGGAACCATAGACATTGTCAATGGATTCACTAAATCAATTGAGAAATGGCACTGGCAATTTACCGCATGGTTATCCGAACCAAATGAAGTAAAAGCTTAATAGTAAGTATAGGTGACGAAAAGGGAGTGAAGGAATTCACTCTCTTTTTGTTTTACTTGGATCTTTTTTATCATTAAAAAAAAGCCCTTACCTTTGCCCCTTAAATAATTGATATGCAGATAGCAAAAAACGCAGTGGTTTCACTTAATTACACTTTAAAAAATGGTGAAGGAACAGTATTAGACACTTCAGAAGGTAGAGAACCATTGGTTTATTTGCATGGTGTTGGAGCTTTAATTCCTGGTTTAGAAAATGAATTGAACGGAAAATCAAAAGGAGATAAAATGAATGTTGTCATTGCTCCTGAAGATGGTTACGGATCAAGAAGAGATGATTTGTTGAAAGTGGTTTCTAAAGATGGATTTCAAGGTGAAGAAGAAATGCAAGTTGGTATGCAAGTACAATTAGATACTGAGCACGGCCCTGCAATAGCATTGATTTCAAAAATTGATGGAAATGATGTAACACTTGATTTAAATCACCCATTGGCAGATATGACTTTACATTTTGATGTGGCAATCGAAGATGTGAGAGAAGCTACCGAAGATGAAATCGCTCATGGTCACGTGCATGGACCAGGTGGACATCATCACTAAAACATAAAAAAAGGAGCAAATGAGCTCCTTTTTTTATTTAATCTAATGGTAGACGATAGATAAATCTAGCCTCAAAAGACAAACCATTTCTAAAAAGTGGTCCCGTTTCAGTTCGGTTATCTCCTACATTCACCGGTCCGAACTTGACATCCATTTGCTCATTGTCATTATACACGCGGTATTTTCTTAGAATTGAATAACCCGCCTTGGCATGGAACCAGATGTTTTTACCTAAGTTCAATTCAGCAAATCCCCATAAGTTATTATCTGCTTTATCAATATGATATGAGTTGGGTCCGTTAATTCCTGTATTCAAATTCGTTCTGTATGAGGCATTTACTCCATCAAACCTGATACCCGTTCTGAACCACTTTTTAGGCTGATAAGACAATTCTAAATTCACAGGAATCACCATTTTAAATCGCCACTTTTCATTTATTTTCCAATTAAAACCAAACAAAGGCACGAACATAGGTCCGAAAAATTCAGCATTATAATACAAACCGTATTTCCAATCAAAATTATCTGAACGTGAAGTTGTACCTAAGGCCAATCCTCCTTGTTGAAAGTGATTGATGTCCACAAATTTGAAATCAGAATTAAATCGCGTCATAGACATGAACAACATTTTTGATTTCTCATTCCATTTATGCTCCCATCCAATTTGAAGCATGGAAGATGAAAAATTAAGTGGTCTAGATCCAGGCTGAGAATTTGAAATTACATTCTGTTGATGCTCTAATCCGAAAATCAATACATTATCATCATTCAAAACTACCGGTGCTTTTAAATCAATAGCATAAGTATTCAAGTTCCACATGTTATTACTAGAATCTGCATTGTTTAAAGGTGAAGTTCTGTAGTACACATTTGCTAAGTCAATCCACTGCTGTGAAAATGAACAAGTTGTAATGAAAATTGAAAGGGTGAAAATCAGATTTTTCATGGTTTCTCAATGTAAGGATAAATGTTAAATATTTCTTAATTAATGCTTTTTGGCAATTGTTGGCACGGAAATGGCAATTTCCCTAACTGAATTAGACTAATTGATTCGTGGATTTTGGGTGAAGCCAGATACTTACAACGGTAAGGTCTGGCTTCTTTTTTTGTGGTTATGCAAATACTCATCTTTAGCCTAATTACAGACCAAAGATATAGCAGTCACAGACCATGAAGGAATTGAATATTGAAAACCAAGAAATAGTTTTGCGAAAATCGCAGATTGAAAAATTACTGCTTTAAAACTTTCGGAATTTTAAAGTAATCTGAATCTTTATGCGGTGCGTTTTTTAATGCCTCTACTTGAGAGATGGTTTCTTTCACCTCATCCTCACGTAAAACATTGATAGAATCAGTCATGAAAATTAAAGGCTCTACCCCCTCAGTATCAACCGTATTTAATTGATCAACAAATCCAATTATCTTGGTAAGGTCAGCTTTGATGGCTTCTTTTTTCTCTCCTTCAAATTCAAGGCGAGCCAAGTGTGCAATGTGTTCAACTAATTCGTCTGTAATTTCCATTTTTTACCCTTTATCAATTTGCTCTTTATTGTACTTTAACAAAGGAGCATTAATGACTTCAAATGTTTGCTGACGCAAATTTACTAAATCTTTCTTTTCTAAACCTTTTGTAGAGATAGGTTCGTGAATAACCACTCTCGAAATCCCAGGTCTTGCACGAGCCGTAAGTGGTGGATCTGCATCAAACAATTTCCAAGTGTCAATCAAAGTGATTGGCAAAATTGGAACTTGTTCTTCTATCGCCATTTTAAAGGCGCCGGCTTTAAAAGGGTTCAACACTGGTGTATTTACCGGAATCCCTCCTTCAGGATAAATAACAATAGACCAGCCTTTTGAAATTTCCTTTTTCGCTCTGATGATCGAACGCATAGCTGAATGCCGTTTTTCACGGTTCACCCCAATATCCATTCGTTTAAAAAAGATATTGATAATTGGCCATCTCAATAATTCAGCTTTACCAATGAACATGAATTTTGTTCGGGGTAAAATAGAATACATCTGTATGATATCCAAATATGAACTGTGATTTGAACAAATTACATAAGGACCTGTGAGCGCTTCCTCTGGCATCTCAATTCTTTTCGGAAAAATAAAATCTAGAAACAAGATAATTCTTGAGGTGGCTACTTTTAATCGAAAAACCTTTTCAAAGTTTTTATCATTCAATAACATTACCCAAAAAACAGGATAAAGAATAGTGAGCACCACGAAAAACACTACCGCAAAATAAATCCGGTACAATACTATGAACGGTAACAGTAGGTATCTCATGGGGGCGTAAATGTACGCATTGTTTTATGGTTGAACACTGATTGTCAGAACAAATAAAAATATTTAATATTCAGTTAACTGTCAAGTGTTAAAATACAATAATCATTTTCGTCTCGCATCTCTCAAATATTGATAATTTTGAAAGCTAAACATTGAATCATGGCTAGAATTCTTACCGGCATACAAAGTACAGGGGTACCTCATTTAGGAAATATTTTAGGAGCGATTAAACCTGCCATAGAAATGGCGCAAGATCCTAGTAATGATTCGTTTCTTTTCATTGCCGATTTACACTCATTAACACAAATCAAAAACAATGATGAAATGCGTGAAAACACGTATAGTGTTGCGGCAACTTGGTTAGCTTGTGGTTTAGATGTTTCTAAAACTACCTTTTATAGACAATCTGATCGTCCCGAAACGGCCGAGTTAACATGGTATTTATCTTGCTTTTTTCCTTTTTCAAGATTGCAACTAGCGCATTCATTTAAAGACAAGGCCGATAGATTGGAGGATGTTAATTCTGGACTTTTCACCTACCCTATGCTCATGGCGGCTGATATTTTATTGTATGATGCCGAATTTGTTCCTGTTGGAAAGGATCAGGAACAGCATCTTGAATTTACTAGAGATGCAGCTCGTAGGATGAATAATGAAATGGGTGAAATGTTCGTGATACCTGAAGCGAAGCACAATACCGCTACACAAAAAGTTCCTGGTACAGATGGTGAAAAAATGTCAAAATCTCGTGGAAATACCATCAATATATTTTTACCAGAAAAGCAATTGAAAAAGCAAATCAATAGCATTGTTACGGACAGCCTTGAATTAGAAGAACCTAAAAATCCAGATACCTGTAATGCGTATGTATTGT
>JAUHXX010000245.1 GCA_030426825.1 Bacteroidia bacterium
AAATCCATCATCTATAAAAACATGATCAGCATCAGCAAATACCCCGATTTGGTTTTTATAAGGCCCTAAGTCAACACCGGTTTTACCTCCTACAGAAGCGTCTACCTGCGAAAGTAGCGTGGTTGGAACATTGATAAAATGAAGGCCTCTTTTAAACAAAGAGGCAATGAATCCACCCATATCGGTAATGACCCCTCCACCTAAATTGATGATTAAATCTGATCGTGTAATTTCATATTCACTCAAGGCCGACCAAATTTGTTCGCAAACTTCAAGCGTTTTGAATTCTTCGCCTGCCGGAATTTGAATGATTTCTGCTTTAGATAGTTCGCTATGCTGCGTAACAAAATGTTCTATCCACAGTGTAGCCACAGTCTCATCAGTAATGATGATTTTTTTTGCTGACGAATAATCAGATTTTAGCAGCTCATTGAATCCAATAGACTGTAAATCACCAAAGTGAATTATAGAAGAATTATATGAAATCTTGTTCAACACAATTCAAAGGTAATTATCCACCGTTTACGAATGCAATTATTCAATAGGAATTTACATAAAAGTGGATTTAATCACAGAAAAATTTAAGCATATTTGTACCATGATTTCCTTCGATAATACAGAAGTTGCTTTTGCCGGTAAATCTGATAAAGATCTTCAATGGTCATATCGATTATTTAAAATGATTGGCAAACCTTGGTTGGTGTCAATAGGTGGCTGGTTTCAAAAAGTGGCTTTTGCTTTGCGTCTGCCTGTAAAAGGAATCATCAAACGCACCATTTTTAAACAATTTTGCGGAGGCGAATCTATTGATGATTGCGACCAAAAAATTGCTGACTTAAATTCATACGGGGTTGGAACTATCCTGGATTATTCTGTTGAATGCAAGGAAACTGATGATGATCTTGATGCTTCAATGGAAGAGGTGATCGCCACCATCCATAAAGCGAAAAACAATGACGCGATTCCTTTTGCGGTTTTCAAACCTACAGGGATTTGCAGAACAGATTTGCTAGAAAAAGCGAATTTGGGTGAAGATAAATTATCAGCCTCCTTAAAAAAGGATTGGGAATTGGTAATGGCACGATTAGATAAAATTTGTGCAGCGGCACATGAATTAAAAGTCCCTGTTTTTATTGACGCTGAAGACAGTTGGTATCAAGATGCAATTGATAGAATGGCTGAAGCCATGATGCAAAAATACAATACCACAGATCCCATTATTTACAATACCATTCAAATGTACCGTCATGACCGTCTCGATTTTTTGAAGAAAAGTCATGAGAAAGCCATTGCTGGGAATTATATTTTGGCCATCAAATTGGTGCGTGGTGCGTATATGGAGAAAGAAAGAGAGCGAGCTGCTGAAAAAGGTTATCCATCTCCAATTCAGCCTAATAAGGATGCAACTGATCGCGATTACGATTTAGCGATTGAGTATATGTTAGATCACCTGGGTCCAATTTGCTTTTGTGCAGGAACGCACAATGAAAAGAGTTCTGCTAAGTTGGCGAGTATGATGGTTGAACGAAAAATTGCCTTGAATGATAAGCGAATATATTTTGCACAGCTGCTGGGTATGAGTGATCACATTTCATTTAATCTTTCTCATGCCGGATATAATGTTGCCAAATATGTTCCTTACGGACCGGTAAAAGAGGTGATGCCGTATTTAATGCGCCGTGCAAGGGAAAATACTTCAGTTGCCGGTCAAGTTGGTCGCGAATTAGGCCTAATTATCAAAGAAAAAAAGCGTAGAAAGAAATAAATCTAAAACGATTGCGTTCTAAGTTTGAAATGGACAAAATCGTTGTAGATATTCTGGTTTTTTTAGCTCTTTTATCTGGAGGATTTTTCATTTTTTGGTTTGCCTATAAACGAAAAACATGGGCCTCTTTAATCAGTATTTTAGCGCTAGGCTTAATATTAAGAGTTTATTTATCATCAGATCCTTATTTGCATCATTGGGATGAGAGGTATCATTCTTTGGTAGCTAAAAATTTAGCAGATCACCCCTTAACGCCAACATTATTTGACGACCCCGTTTTAGAAACAGATGAATCAAATTGGATTGGTTCTCACGTTTGGTTAAGCAAACCACCAATTCCCCTTTGGTTGATGGCAGGATCCATTTCAGCATTTGGATCAAACGAATTTGCCGTTAGGCTGCCTTCAGTTGTCCTATCTATTATCGCAATTTTTGTGACCTTTTTATTGGCTAAAAAGTTGTTCAACGAAAGAGTGGGGCTTTTAGCCGCATTTCTACATGCGATTAATGGATTAATAATTGAGTCTGCAGCTGGTAGAGTTTCATCAGATCATGTCGAGACCTTATTTATCATTTTCGTAGAACTCGCTATTTATTGTGTTGTTTTAAGTTTAGATGGTAAAAGGGTAAAACGTTTGTTATTCATTGCAGGGTTGTTTACTGGTTTTTCGTTTTTGTCCAAGTGGTTTCCAGCTTTCATTGTATTCCCAGTGTGGTTGTTCGCCTATGTGCAATCTGGTGAGTTTAATTGGAAAAACTTAATTTCAAATGGGTTGATTTTAATTGGGGCAACCGCCCTGATTGCTGTTCCATGGTTGATGCATATTAAATCTTTTGAAGGTGATATATTGGGAGATGTCTTGTTCGCTTTTTCACAACCAATTCAAAATCACGAAGAGCCATTCTTGTTTTACTGGCATCAAATCATGATCATTTTCGGCGAGTTGGTTTACATTCCTTTAATCTTCTTGTTTTATACCTTATATAAAAAGCAGCATGTTCGACAGGCAATAGTTTTGTTGGTTTGGATCATGATTCCACTCATAGTTTTCACTTTGGGTAGTACCAAACGTCATACGTATATTCTGATTGCCGCCCCGGCTTTTTTCATTGGCATCTCTTATTGCTTTTTCCACATTTATGAAGTTTATAAAAGGGCAAATCGTAAGTGGATTGTAGGACTCGTTTTAATAGGATTAGTTGTTTTACCTATTCGCTACAACATTGAGCGAATGAAATTTTTTCAAAATGAACCAGAGCCTACCTTGTTCTATGCTAATAAGGATAAATGGATGGATCAGTTTAATAGTTCTGATGTAGTTTTTGGACTTCCCGAAAACATAGAACTAATGTTCTTTACGAATGTTAAGGCTGCTTACAAATTCATTCCAGATGTCGAAGTGAGGAGAAATTTAGCACAAGAAGGCTCAACCATTTATATCTATCAAGAGGGCGAATTTTTAGAAGAATCAGCCTATTACGCTTTATATAAGGAGTAGTCTTTTAGAGAGGATACGCCGCGCTTAATCTTCAATTCCTGTAAAAGCTTTAGAAAAATTCACGAGATAAACCTTTTCACTTGCTCTTGTAATAGCCGTGTAAAGCCATCTTTGATAATCTTCTGTCCACATGTCGTCAACAAAATATCCTTGATCAATAAATACAACTGGCCATTGCCCACCTTGTGATTTATGACAAGTAACAGCATAACCAAATTTCACTTGCAGTGCTTGGAAGTAAGGGTTGGTCATTACCTTTTTATTCCGAACTTTTTTATTTCTTTCTAAAGGATACTCTTCAGTCGCGATTCTATAGAAAAGTTCTTTCAATTCGTTTCTGGGTAAGTTGGCTGTTTCAGAATGAATGGCATTCAGCATGATTTTAACTTCAACATCTTCCATATTTGGATAGTCAATGAATCTGGCAGTTACATTTGCGAATTCAAAACCAAATATTTCTTCTCGCTTGGCTATTTTTTTAATTTCCATCAATTCACCGTTGGCGATAAATCCTGCTTCTGATTTTGGATCTAACCAAAAATAATTATTGCTTACCACCATAATCACGTCTCCAGCATTGATGTCATCTTCTTGCCATAAAACACGCACCCGAATTTGTTGGTTGAATAAGTTGGCCCTTTTGTTAGAACGTGTCACCACCATAACATTATCTTGACCATAGGTGTTGATTTCAGATTCTAATGCATCTTGTAAATCAAGTCCAGAAACAGCAATGACATCCGTTTTATTGTGTTTTAAGATTGGAGGATTGGGTTCAAATTCTCTGAGTTGGAGAGAGACTTCAAGTATTCCAGATTGAGATTCTTGCCGAACTACGTTTTTAAGGGTAGCAGAAATGATGTCGAAAGAGTAATGTTGCCTAAAGAAATTTGGATCTAAAGCAGGGCTAGTATCCATTCCTACCGGGGGTAATTGCCCGGTATCACCTACAAAAATGAGCTTGCAATTATCTGCTGAATACACGTATTCGAGCAAGTCTTCCAACAAATCTCTCTGACTAAAAGAATTTCTGTCAGTAATTCCAGAAGAAGTGGCCACCATAGATGCCTCATCTACTATAAAAATAGTATTTGTACGTAAGTTCTGCCCCAATCTGAAAGCTGGTCCACCGTCACCAGATGTATTCACAAAATAAATAGAGCGGTGAATGGTTTGTGCAGATTTACCACTGTAGTTTGAAAGTACTTTTGCTGCACGACCGGTAGGAGCCATTAAATAGGATTTCATTCTGATTTCCCAAAGTGTGTTAACGAAAGTTGAGATGAGGGTAGTTTTTCCAGTTCCGGCAAATCCTTTCAACATGAAAATTTCGAAGGGGTTGTCAGAATACACAAAATCCGTCAGTAATTCAATCGCGTCACTTTGATCAGAGGTGGGTTCAAATCCTAAATTTTTAGTAAAAAGTTGTACAAATGACGGTTTGTTTAGCTGGTTTTTCAATAGTTCTGACTTAGTGTTGAAATCATTGAGTTAAATATGGAAAAAATATATTGACTGACTCATTATGCATCAAAAAAAATTGTAGTTTTGTTGGGATACAAAATAAGAACATTAATAAGAACGAATGAGCTCTTTTGATACAATAGACAATATATTTTTCCAGATTAAAAAGTACATCTTACCTGCAACCTTTTTAATCATTGGAGTTTACCTTTTAAAACTGGCTTTGGTTCCAGCTGAGGTGGTTTTGAATAATGACGAAGTACTTGTAGTTGAACAGGACAGCAAATTTTTGTATGCTGCTTTGATTTTTATTGTAGTCAGTATTATTTGGTTCCTTTACTTATTTGACATGATCAAATCGATTGTAGGTTATGGACTAATAGCTGTAATGGCAATAGGGTCTTGTGTGATTTTGTATATGGATTATGTTTCGGTTCAAAAAGAGGTGATTTTCAACAATAAATATTCTGAAAGAGATCTTGAGATTAAGACACGAATTATGGATATAAAGGCGGCGGAGGTTGCTTATAAAGAAGTGCGTGGAACTTATACCAATAGTTTTGAGGATCTAGTAGATTTCGTAAAAAACGGAACAAAGATGGATTTCATTAAAAATGGAGCGTTACCTGAAAGAAAAATTTCAGTGGAAGAGAGAGATTTGATTTATGGTGATGACAGACCTATTGATAACTTGATGACAGATGAAGAAGCAGCCGCTATTGCACGTAGAACTGGAAATAAAATCTGGTTTAACGCTGAAAAAGGATTGGTAGAATTTCAAAGAGATACCATCTTTATTCCTGTTATGGATGCAATCTTTAATAGTGATCGTTACTTGACAGCAAGGGGGAAAATGGGAGCTAAATTAGACTTTCATCCGGATTCTTTGATGCATGTTCCTTTCTCAAGTGAATTAGCAACTTTAGATACCGCCTCTATTATTAAAAGTGAACTTTCGGTTCCTACTTTGTTGATCAAAATGGTACATCCAATGGAGCATCCAACAGAAGGGTACAAAGAATATACTGTTGGATCTATTGATGATAATCACTTAAGAGACAACTGGTCTAAATAGAATGTCAATTCGTAAAGAGGAAGCTTTTCAGCATGTGCTGTGTTTGCACTTGCAACCTCATGAGCTGTCTCTTGCTGTAATGAATAAAGAGAGCAAAAA
>JAUHXX010000246.1 GCA_030426825.1 Bacteroidia bacterium
AGGTTTACCTACTAAAAAATTGGATCAAATTATCTATTACGAGAGATATGTAGTGATTCAAAAAGGTATTGCTGAAAGAGCTGATGGTGAATCGCTAGAATACATGGATTTCTTAACTGAAGAGGAATACTTGGATATCTTGGATGAATTGCCAAAAGAAAATCAATATTTAGAGGATAACGACCCTAATAAATTTATCGCTAAAATGGGTGCTGAGGCATTACATGACTTATTAGCGAGATTAGAGTTAAACTCTTTATCTTTTGATTTAAGACACAAAGCAAATACTGAAACTTCTCAACAAAGAAAGAAAGAGGCTCTTAAGAGACTTCAAGTTGTTGAAGCTTTAAGAGATTCTCACACGAGAGTTGAAAATCGTCCTGAGTGGATGATTGTTAAAGTTGTTCCAGTTATTCCACCTGAATTGAGACCATTAGTGCCTCTAGATGGTGGACGTTTTGCAACTTCTGATTTAAATGACCTTTACAGAAGAGTTATTATCAGAAACAACCGTCTGAAGAGATTATTAGAAATTAAAGCACCTGAGGTTATTTTGAGAAACGAGAAGCGTATGCTTCAAGAGTCTGTTGATTCTTTATTCGATAACTCAAGAAAATCATCAGCTGTTAAAACTGAATCTAACAGACCATTAAAATCATTATCTGATTCATTAAAAGGTAAGCAAGGACGTTTCCGTCAAAACTTACTAGGGAAAAGGGTTGATTATTCTGCGCGTTCTGTAATCGTTGTTGGACCTAACTTGAAATTACACGAGTGTGGTCTTCCAAAGAACATGGCGGCTGAGTTATTCAAGCCTTTCGTAATTAGAAAGTTGATTGAAAGAGGTGTTGTTAAAACTGTAAAATCTGCAAAGAAAATTGTTGACAAGAAAGAGCCAATAGTTTGGGATATTCTTGAAAACGTGTTGAGAGGCCATCCAGTATTGCTGAATAGAGCACCAACGCTTCACAGATTAGGTATTCAAGCTTTCCAACCAAAATTAATTGAAGGAAAAGCAATTCGTCTTCACCCATTAGTATGTACGGCCTTCAACGCCGATTTTGATGGGGATCAGATGGCAGTTCACTTACCATTAGGTAACGCTGCAATTCTTGAAGCTCAAATGTTAATGCTTTCTTCGCACAATATCCGTAACTCAGCTAACGGAGCTCCTATTACTGTACCTTCTCAGGATATGGTACTTGGGCTTTACTACATCACGAAGTTGAAACGTTCAACTAAAGAAGAAAAAGTAGCTGGTGAGGACATGACATTCTATTCTCCTGAAGAAGTAATCATTGCTAAAAATGAAGGAGCTTTAGATATTCACGCTGCAATTAAAGTTAGAACAACTGATATTGACGAGAACGGTGAAGAGATTACAAGAATTGTTGAAACAACTTGTGGTCGTGTAATCTTCAACGAATTAGTGCCTAACGCAGTTGGATATGTTGATGAAGTATTAACTAAGAAAGCATTGAGAGGAATTATCTCAAAAGTATTAGCGGTTTGTGGAACAGCGCGTACTGCTCAATTCTTGGATGATATTAAAGATCTTGGATACCACATGGCATTCAAAGGTGGTCTTTCTTTCAACTTAGATGACGTAATTATTCCAGCTGAGAAAGATGAGATGGTGGATAAAGCCAACGCAGAAGTTGATGAAGTAATGATGAACTATAACATGGGTCTAATTACGAACAACGAGCGTTACAACCAAATCATTGACATCTGGACACATACAAATACAAGATTGACATCCAAATTGATGGATAGAATTTCTACAGATAACCAAGGTTTCAACTCTATCTATATGATGATGGATTCTGGAGCAAGGGGATCTAAAGAGCAAATTCGTCAGTTATCAGGAATGAGGGGATTGATGGCGAAGCCGCAAAAATCAGGGGCTTCATCTCAAGACATTATTGAAAACCCGATTCTTTCAAACTTTAAAGAAGGTCTTACGGTATTGGAGTACTTTATTTCAACTCACGGTGCGCGTAAAGGTCTAGCAGATACGGCCCTTAAGACGGCGGATGCTGGTTACCTTACTAGAAGATTGGTGGATGTTGCTCAAGACGTTGTAATTAACGAAGACGATTGTGGAACGTTAAGAGGTATTACAGTATCTGCTCTTAAAAAGAGTGATGATATCGTTGAGTCTTTATATGACAGAATTTTAGGTCGTGTTACTGTTGAGGATGTTTACTATCCTGGAACAGAAGACCTTTTAATTGCTGCTGGTGAAGAAATAACTGAACCTTATGCCAGAAAGATTGAAGCCGCAGAAATCGAAGAAGTTGAAGTACGTTCAGTACTAACTTGTGAGATGAAGCGTGGTGTTTGTGCTAAGTGTTACGGACGTAACCTTTCAACGTCAGAAATGGCTGTTCAAGGGGATGCGGTTGGAGTAATTGCAGCACAGTCAATCGGTGAGCCAGGTACACAGTTAACGTTGAGAACGTTCCACGTAGGTGGTACGGCATCAAACATTGCTGATGAAACTATGGTTAAAGCCAAGTTTGACGGTTTATTAGAAATTGATGAATTAAAAACTATCCCTACTAAAGATAAGGATGGAAATAAAGTTGAAGTAGTTATCGGACGTTCTGGTGAAGCTAAAATCACAAATCCTAAAACAGGAATTGTTGTGATGACAGCTAACATTCCTTACGGTTCACACATGATTGCAAAAAACAACACTGAAGTGAAAAAAGGTGATGTGATTTGTAAGTGGGATCCATATAACGCCGTTATCCTATCTGAACAAAAAGGTACAATTGAGTTTGAGCACATTATCGAAGGAGAAACTTTCCGTGAAGAGATTGATGAGCAAACTGGATTTACAGAAAAAGTAATTACTGAAAACAGAAATAAGAAAGCAATTCCAACTGTAAAAGTTGTTACAGGAAAAGATGAGCGTTCTTATAACTTACCGGTAAGTGCACATATTATCGTAAACGAAGGAGACAAAATTGAAGCTGGTCAAATCTTGGTAAAAATACCTAGAGTTGCTGGTAAATCAGGGGATATTACAGGGGGTCTACCAAGAGTAACTGAGTTATTCGAGGCACGTAACCCATCTAACCCTTCAGTTGTTTCTGAAATTGACGGTATCGTTTCATACGGAAAAATTAAAAGAGGTAACCGTGAGATCATTATTGAATCTCGTACAGGTGAAGTACGTAAGTACCTTGCTCCACTTTCTAAGCATATCTTGGTGCAAGCCAATGACTTCGTGAAGGCTGGACAGTCTCTTTCTGATGGAGCAATTACTCCTAAGGATATCTTGAATATTAAAGGCCCAACAGCTGTTCAAGAATACTTGGTAAATGAAGTACAAGAAGTATATCGTTTACAAGGGGTGAAAATTAATGACAAGCACTTCGAGGTGATCGTTCGTCAAATGATGTTGAAAGTAGAGATTAAAGAAGCTGGGGATACTAAATTCCTAGAAGGACAATCTGTACATAAAGCTGACTTCTTTGAAGAGAACGATTCATTGTTCGGTAAAGTGGTTGTTGAAGATCCGGGTGAATCGGATACAATTAAAGCAGGACAAATTATCTCTGCTCGTAAATTGAGAGATGAAAACTCAACCTTGAAGAGAAAAGATAAAGCCTTAATTGTAGCAAGAGATGCTCAACCTTCAACTTCGGAGCCTATGCTTCAAGGGATCACGAAGGCGTCATTGCAGACACGTTCATTTATTTCAGCTGCCTCTTTCCAGGAGACAACGAAAGTATTGAACGAAGCCGCACTAAACGGAAAAGTAGATCACTTGATGGGGTTAAAAGAGAACGTTATCGTTGGACACAAGATTCCTGCAGGAACAGGATTCAGAAAGTTCCAAAATATCGTTGTCGGTTCTCAAGAAGAATACGAAGAATTGACTGCTAAGTAGCAGATAATTTATAATTTTAAAGCGTTCCCAATTATTTGGGAGCGCTTTTTTTGTTTTGCGACTTTTCGAAAATCGAAAAACAAATAACGAAAGACAAAACCGAAAAACATGAGCGATCAAAATAAAAATCAACCCAATAACCCCAATCAAATCAATATCGAATTGCCAGAAGAAGTAGCAGGTGGAACATATTCGAATTTGTCAATCATAACGCACTCTCCTTCTGAGTTTATCGTTGACTTTATTCAATTAATGCCCGGTGTGCCTAAAGGTAAAGTGCAATCACGGATTATCATGACACCAGATAACGCTAAAAAATTGATGAAAGCAATGGTTGAGAATGTACAAAAATACGAGTCTCAGCACGGAACGATTAAGGAGCATGGTCCTCAAGGGACTCCGATTCCTATGAATTTTGGCCCGAATACTGAGGCCTAATTCCAACCTAAGTCTGACAGAACTGTCTTCTTTAAAAGACAAATTATGAAAAGAGTAGGAATCCTATTAATTGGCTTAACTATGAGTTTAAGCTTTCAATCTTGTAAAAAATGTAAGGGAGAAGATCCCATTGCACAAATTGTGAACAACGGAACAGAATCTGTTAGTGTTCAGATTCAAACTTCAGGAGGAAATACAGTAAATATCAATAATATTCTACCAGGACAGGGGTCAGAAACCAAGAGTTTTGCGGCAGGAAATGTTGATTTCAATATTTCAATAGGAAACATGAATGATGTAGACTTAGCAGTTGTAATGGAAGAGTGCTGGGAATACGAAATTTTGATTGACGCAAATAATCAAGTATCTTCGGTGCCTACGGATCGAAATGAATAAATGATGAAAAAATGGATTTTTAGAATTCTCAAGGTTTTGGGAATTATCGTTGTCCTGTATTTAATCGTTTCATTGTTTGCACCAAGCTCTTATAATGTTGAACGAAAAAAGACAATGACGGCAAGTGCCGAAGTGATTTACCAACAAATTGCAGTTTTTGAAAACTGGGATGCTTGGTCTCCTTGGGCCGAAAAAGACCCATCTATCAAGAATACAAGAACAGGTGAACCTGGAACAGTAGGCTCTAAAACGAGTTGGGTTGGTGATCCAGATTTATCTGGTACTGGAAGTATGACCTTAACTGAATTGGCTGAGTTTTCTAAAATCAGATACGACCTGCACTTTGCAGATATGGACATGACCTCTCATGGTGGATTTGACATTGCTGAAGGAGAGTCAGGAACAGAAGTGACATGGTTTGACGGTGGTGACATTGCTTTTTTATTCAGACCAATGGTGATGTTCCTAGATTTAGAAGGTCAAATTGGTCCTGATTTTGAACGAGGATTAACCTTGCTGGATTCTATTGCTACTATTAAACAAGCTGAATTGGATGCTGCTACTTATGAAATCAAAACCATTGATTTTCCTGAAACGAAGTATTATGGGGTGAAAAAGGTCATTCCATTCACAGAAGTTGATTCTACTTTATACAGTACAACTTATGGTCAATTAGGAATGTTCTGTGGAATGAACCAAATTGAAATGACAGGAATGCCTGTAAGTTTATGTTTCGAATGGAATGAGGAAACCGAAATGGCTGACATGATGCCTGCTTTTCCAGTTGCAGATAATTCTATTCCGGGAGATTCTACCGTAACATCATACACCATTGCTGCAGGTAAAGCTTTAGTTGTTGATTATTATGGTCCATATGAAGAAGCATATAATGCTCACATGCAAATGGATGCTTATGCAAAAGAAAATGGCTTAGAAGTGGTTGTGGCGATTGAAGAATTTGTGACAGATCCAACAACGGTTGAAAGTATGGATGAAGTGTTAACACGTATCTATTATATCCTCAAATAAGAAAATTTAATTTCAAGGAAAGGCATTCAATTTTTTGAGTGCCTTTTTTCGTTTTAACAAGTTGTTTGACCATCACCATCTGGAGTAAAGACTTTATCCACTGGTTCCCAC
>JAUHXX010000247.1 GCA_030426825.1 Bacteroidia bacterium
TCAAAATTTAGTCAATTAGAATATGACCTAGGGTTCAGTGAATGGAATAAAATGAATTTGGGAGATGTTTATATAGCTCGTGTCAGAAAATCAGGCACTGTGGTTAGCTTAGACAAAGTACAATAATTATGTCATACTGTACCTATTGCGCCGAATTCCCTGAAGACAACCTGCACAAGATTTACCATAACATTGAATATGGTTTTCCTATTGAGGATGATAATAAATTGTTTGGTAGATTGATCTTAGAAATTAATCAGGCTGGCCTATCCTGGAGTACCATTTTGGCTAAAAAGGAGAATTTCAGCAGGGCCTATGACCATTTTGATATTCAAAAAATCGCCAATTACTCTGAGAAAGATAGGGAACGATTACTAGCTGATGCTAGCATCATCCGAAATAAACTAAAAGTTAACGCAGCAATTTACAATGCCCAGCAGATTATTGCCCTCCAAAAAGAGCACGGCTCATTTAAAAATTGGTTAGATAAAATGCACCCTCTGACAAAAGATGAATGGGTTAAATTGTTTAAGAAAACTTTTAAATTCACAGGTGGTGAAATAACCAACGAATTTTTAATGAGCACCGGCTATTTAAAAGGTGCACATGATGACAACTGTCCGATTTATAAAGTGATTTTGAAGTTAAATCCTAAATGGAATGAATAACCTCTTAGTAACTCTAAATCTGCTTGTTACAACTATCAGTTATTCGCAACAAGCAATTGACTTATGCAACCTCAATGGTTCTATTGAGGAATCTTCTGGTCTATTATATTTGAATGGCAAGATCATCACGCACAACGACTCGGGAGATGGTCCCTTTTTGTATGAAATTGATAGCCTGACAGGAATGGTTTCAAGAACAGTATTCATTGAAAATGCGGTTCATACGGATTGGGAAGACCTTGCCTATGATGACACTTATATTTATATCGGAGATTTTGGCAACAACAATGGCAACCGAACTGATTTAAGAATTTATCGTTGTTCTATTTCAGATTATTTCTCAAGTTTAAACGATACCATTAGCGCTGACACCATCAACTTTAGTTATTCAGATCAAACCGACTTTACATCCAACCAATTCAATACAAATTATGACACAGAAGCCTTTGTTGCTATAGGTGACAGCTTAACTATTTTTACTAAAAATTGGATAGATAGTAAAACGAATATTTACAGTTTATCCAACCTACCCGGAACACATTCCGCCGTGAAGATTGACAGTATCGATAGTCAAGGCTTAATTGGTGGAGCTTCTTTTGATTCTAATTCAAATCAAATCATCTTGTGTGGGTACGCTACGATTAATCCGTTTATATTAACAATTGATCAATACACGAGTCCCAATTTCTCATCAGGTCAAATCAACCGTTACGACATTACTTTAAATGGATCTTCACAATTAGAAGGGATCAGTTCGATATCTGCATCACAGCATTATTTGACCACTGAATTGAATTTTACTGGCAGTTCTAAACTGCACAGGTTGAGTTTAAATGGTTTTACTGGCTATCAAGGCTCAGAGGAATCAGAGATATTACCTTACCCTAATCCAGCCTCCTCATTGATTAAAATAGCCTCAGATTTAACTTTTGAAATCGAAATCTATGATCTTGGCTTTCAACTTATGATTTCTGATAAAGGAAATTCAATTGATGTATCGGGTCTCGAATCAGGTCTTTATTTGATGAAATTGACCACTTTGGATTCTTCGACAACTTATACTCGGAAAATAGTAATCGAATAGATTACTTAGACTTAGGTCTTTTTTGTTCCCAGTTCTTTTTCTTTGATTCCCAATTTCCTTTTTTCTTTTTATGCTTGGAATTTCCTTGTCCTTTTCTCCGATTATTTTGTTGCTGAGGCTTTTTCTCAGAAGGTTTATCGGCAGGTTCAAATCCTTCAACTTCTTCAGAGGGAATTGATTTGCCGATTAATTTCTCAATGGCCTTCAATTGTTTAAGCTCATTCACCTCAACCAAAGAGATGGCTTCGCCACTTGCTCCTGCTCTACCTGTACGTCCAATTCTATGCACATAATCTTCGGGTACTTGAGGCAATTCATAATTGATAACATGAGGTAATAATGGAATGTCTAATCCTCTAGCCGCAATATCCGTAGCCACCAAAACACGACATTCTCCTTTTTTGAAAGCTGCCAATGCTCTTGTTCGTGCGCCTTGACTTTTATTGCCGTGAATAGCAAATGAAGGTATTTTTCTTTTATCTAGTTTTCTGCTTAATCGGTCAGCACCGTGTTTGGTCCGAGTAAAGATTAATACTTGAGACCATTCACCTTCATATATCAATTTAACCGTTAAAGCCGCTTTATCACTTTTATCGACACGATAAACTTTTTGTGCGATTACCTCTACCGCCGTATTTTCTGGCGTTGCTTCAACCAAAATTGGTCGATCTAAAAATCCAT
Source organism: Bacteroidia bacterium (assembly GCA_030426825.1). Lineage (GTDB taxonomy): Bacteria > Bacteroidota > Bacteroidia > Flavobacteriales_D > Crocinitomicaceae > Paracrocinitomix. The sequence continues at coordinate 2,434 of JAUHXX010000247.1, forward strand.
TTGCCAAGGCCTTAATCTCTTTTGAAAATGTTGCTGAAAACAACAAGTTCTGGCGTTTCTTAGGCAATAAAGCTAATATCCGATTGATATCTCTTTGAAAGCCCATGTCAAGCATTCGATCTGCCTCATCCAAAACAAGAAACTCTACTTCACTCAGGTTAATTGCTTTTTGACCGTGTAAATCAAGTAATCTACCCGGAGTCGCAACAACAATATCTACTCCTTGTTTCAATGTCCGTTTCTGAGGATTAATATTTACACCTCCAAAAACTACGCTTGCTGTGATATCAATAAACTCACTGTAAGCTCTTACATTATCATAAACTTGAGCTGCTAACTCTCTTGTAGGCGTCAGCACTAATCCTCTTACTTTTCTTTTTCCACCTTGACGCGCTTTATTCAAAATTTGCAACATTGGCAAGGTAAAAGCTGCCGTTTTTCCAGTTCCAGTTTGAGCCGAGCCGAGCACGTCTCTACCCTGAAGAATAGGGCCAATTGCTTTACTTTGTATTGGAGATGGTTCAGTATAGCCTTTTTTATCAAGTGCTTTAAGTAGTTCAGATTGTAGTCCAAGTTTGTCGAATGACATAAAGTATTTTTTGTGCGAAGGTACGCTTAATTTAAAGATGCCCTTTTTCACATTTTAAACAACGCTTAAAAATTTGATTCGTCTATAAACTAAATTCTTAGTATGAAACTTTTTGTTAGTCTATGTGCCATCTGTTTGTCGCAAGTTGTTTTTAGCCAAACAACTGATCAGGGAGCTGATTCAGACCAAAATAATACTGGAGAAGCCAACATGCTGACTCGACCAATCCAAATAAAATCGGCAGTTTACACCAATCCGTCAACGGATTTTGTTTATCGTCCTAAAATGAATGAAAATGAAGTTTTCGTTGAATTCATCAATACAAAGGGCGAAGTAGTATTAAGCTATCCTACAGATGTTAAATATGATATTAGACATCTACCAAATGGCATTTACTATATCAACGGAAAAGACAAAGATTACAATCTACTTTCAACGAATAAGTTTGTAAAAAATTGACAAAAATAAAGCCGGAACTTTCGTCCCAGCCCTATTTTAACTAAACGAAATCTTAATATCTCGAGTGATCGGCACCGTATGTTTTTATAAACGGATTTCCTGCCGTGTACCTAATTCCAAATTCTAAACCACCTCTTGTGCTTGTTGCAGTCTTAAGGCTTGAAACATTAATATCATAACTTACACCGAATCCCCATCCGCCATATTCAAATAAAATCTTTGCCGTGATTGCATCTCTTGTTCTTAGATAAGCACCCCAGTAGAATGCTGAACTATTCTTTAGCCCAGTAAACTTAGAATCTTGAGTAATCAAATGTCTGAACAATGTTCCGAAATAGATTTCCTGAGCTGGACCTTGTCTATAATACATGAATCCAGGAACAATGGCCATTTTAGATGACTCAGCTAAGCTGATAACCCCGTTTGCATGTGCAACGATTCGCATTGGTAATCTCTCAGAACTTCCGATAAAAGAGTATTTAGGTCGAGTTAAATGCATAACAGAAAAGCCGACATTGAAGTTCAAATCATGATTATCAGTTACTTTAATATCACCTTCTTTGTTATTATAGACCCAGACCAATCCTGCACCTAAATCAAATTTGGTAAAGTTGGATGAACCGGATGTGATTCCACCTGCTAAGGTCTCATCATAAGCTACTCCATCAAATTGTGAGCCCCATTTCAATCCTGTAAAATCAATTGAACGTTGGAAATACCCTGCTTGGATTCCACCCCCGAGTCTATTATGAGCATTCAATTTTGCATGATAAGCTAAAGCCAAATTTCCTTGGCCAGTTCCCATATTAGAATCACCCGCTCTATCTGCAAAAAAGTTTGCACCCGCGGCTAAATATCCGTTTGAAGTTCTTTTTTTATCGAATCTTAAGTGATAACCTAATGCAAAGGTTTTATACGGCGCTCCGATTGCTCTCCACTGATCTTTATAATTAATGTTAGCCTCCATTCCATAAACCGCACCTGCCATTGCTGGATTTTGTTGTAGCGGATTCATGTAGAATTGCGAAAAGTGAATGTCCTGTGCATTAACTGAACCTCCAATAACCACAATTAATGTACTTAATATTGCTGCTAATTTCATAGTCGTAATGTTTTAGGATTACCTAATTAAACTAATATTACCTTTTTGATTCACCTTCTCGCCATTGGCCAGTGTTGCATCTAATATGTACACGAACACTGCAGAACTCATTAGTTTACCATTTCGCATATGTGTGCCGTCCCAACAAGAATTTAAATCATTTGTTTCAAATACTAGTTCTCCCCAACGGTCATAGATTCTCATGTGAATTTCAAGTACACATCCACCCATTGCGCAAATCACCGCGTTCTCATCATCACTTAAAGGGGTGATCGCATTCGGCACATAGATTTCAGGACAATTTAACTCAACATTTACTTTCGTACATGCGGTGTCTACACATCCATTTTCTGTTACACTTACACAATAAATTGTAGTTTCAGTAGGACTAGCTGTAGGACTTTGACAATCGCTGCAGTCTAAGTTGTAATCTGGTGACCAGTTATAAGTTGATCCACCAACCGCATCTATGATAACAGATCCGCCCCAATCAATAGTATATTCTGGATGAACTACTGCATTTGGATTGTCAAATACCTCTACTAAAATTGTATCGGCATCTCCACATGAACCTGGAATGGTATAAATAATTTCATGAGTTCCTAATCCTGCTGTATCTGTATGGAAGATTCCTAAAGTCGTATCTGTAATTCCAGGGCCTGACCAAACTCCTCCCGGTGCTAACCCTTCTAAAATGTACTCTCCTTGATGCAAACAGAATGGACCAGCCTGAGTAATCACTGCTGTAAAGCCATCTGTAATAGTCACAGTTGCAGTTGAACTTGCAGGACATGCACCATTGGTTGTGTACGTTATGGTATATGTACCAGAAGCTGTAGTTCCTAGATTTATTTCTCCAGTTGTAGGATCAATAGTTCCACCGTTGTCAATACTGAAAGTTCCTCCAGGTGTTCCAGTAACGTTTGCTACTGGATTAGGATCAACCGTACAGTAAGATGCACTTGCATAATTGAATGAGGCGTCATCAGTAGGGTTTACAACAATATCTTGTGTACTTGTAGATCCACAAGCACCTGCAATAGTATAAGTGATGGTATGCGTTCCAGGTCCCGAAACGTTTGGATCAAAAGTTCCTAATGCCGCATCTGTAATACCATTACCAGACCATGTTCCTCCAGCATCCACTGCTACAAGGTTAACTGCGGCATCTGTATCACAGAATGGACCGGCAGCAGTTATAGTACTATTTAAAGCTGTAGTTATTGTAATTGCAAATGTTGATGTCGCTGGACATGGACCTGATGTTGTATAGGTCACCGTATAACTT
>JAUHXX010000248.1 GCA_030426825.1 Bacteroidia bacterium
TGTGAAGGAGGCGAATTAAAATTCGTTTCAAAAATGATCAAGCAGAGTAAAAAATACGCCAAAAACTGTACCTGGTTTACCTGTCTCGTTTCACAAGAAGATCACCTGAAGAAATTCAAACACGTTCTAAAAGAAACCGAAGTGAGTTCTTATAAAATTGTTCCCATGAATTTTGGCAATAAAAAATCCAGAATTCTCGCGTGGAGGTTTTAATGTTGTAGCTTATTCAAAACTACAGCCCGTTCGCTGCCATTTAGTGCTTCAAAAAGCATATAATTGTCTGTTGAATACACCAATTGGTAATAGTCATATCCTATTCCACAACTTAAAAACGGAATGCCGAGAACAACCGTTTTATTTCCATGAATCAATTTGGTTTTATCGGCATAGAAATACTCAATTTGATCAGTTCCGTTATAAATTTCAAGAGCTAACAAATCATCAAAACGATCAGAGTCACTTATTCCGGCATGCGTTAAGCCCTCTTCTATTTCCCATACCTCTCCGTTAAAAGCAACTTGTGTTACAGGCTTTGTAATTTCTTGAGCAAAGCTCAATGATCCAATAATTAGTGATAATGTTAAGAAGATAGATTTCATAGCTTTAGTTTTTAAACATCAATGCAAACCGAATGCCAAAAAAAAGCCGATAGTAAATCAATACTATCGGCTCTTAATTAAACGATAAACTAAATTATTTCTTTATCAACTTTTTAGTGATGGTTTGATCTGCTAAAACCACATGCAAAAAGTAGATGCCTTTGTCATTGTCAATCAGATCTAATTGATTTAAGTCAGCATCATAATCAAATGACACCAATTGACCTTGCTGATTGAAAACTCGAATATCTAAGATATTTTCGTCAATACGAATGTTGAATTCATTTGATGAAGGATTTGGGTATACAGACATCTCAGTATCAAAATGTCCTTCAATCCCAGAATCATCAACCTCTACTTCAGTTACAATCGTATTTGTCACGATTGCAGGATTAAAGTCAAAGAAAATATAAGCTGTGTTTTCAATTTGATCACCATCAATTACATTTCCGTTTGTCTTAACCTTGTATGTGATGTATCCTTTAGAGTCAGGTTCAGAAGTCGTTGAGTCAACTAGCATAATGTTTGGGTAATAAACCGTTAACTTATCATTTGTAAGGTTATAATGCATATCATGTGAGTAATCTATTACTTCAAAAGTTGAAAGATCTAAATACGCAGAAGCCAAGGTGTCTTCTAATCTGATATTAAATGCAGGTGCCGAACCTGTATTTTGAAAGTTAATGGTGTAAGTCAAATAACCATCATAATCAGGCGTAATTTCCATAGGATAAACCAACTTATTGTTGGGGTCATACGAATTCACAACTGGGTAACAGGTTGAAAAATTGTTATTCACTGTATTTATATCTCCAGCAGATGGCGTTACAACCACATTTACACAAACTAAATCACCTGCCACGGCTGTAGTATCGGTTGTATAATCTAGTCTAAAATCAAGGTCAGGATTTACTGTTCCAAAATCAGGAATAGTATAAGTATACACGTTACCTGCTATAGCGGGAGTAAGTGCACCAGGAGTCACATTTTGAAAAGTCACAGGCCCATTTACAGTCACAGTTACTGTTCCGGAAATACCGTTCGAGCAATTTAAATTGTAATAATTTGTCAAATCACCTGACTTCACAACCAAAGTATGTGGTTGACCAGGAAAAACTAATCCTGCTGCATGCACTGATTTCGTACCAACATCAAATCCTGCTTTACATTTCAATCCGAAATTTACATCTCCGGCCAATGGAGCACCAGCTGAAAGAGACACTGTTGAATCAGATCCAGGATTCACGCAATCAACTTCATAAGGCTTTCCTGTAGTATCTACTTCTACATCATATTGTCCAGCACCTAGATGAAAGTAATAACGACCGTTTGTATAGGTTGAAGCCGAAGTCACAGTATTTCCGACATTGTCATAAACGGTAATCGGTACATTTTTCATTTGAACATCAGTTGCCTCATAACTACAATTCGTATTTTGATCCATGTACGTGTACCCTTCTACTCCCTCAGAACCCAAACATCCATATGGATTATCTGTTGGATCATTGGCAACACACAAAGGATATGCCTGATAAGTCGCATTCATTGCAGGTAAAATATTAGGTAAGCATGTAAAATTGTTTCCGCCTAAGCTAATAGTAGATATCGTTGTTGGTAAATACGGTACACAGTAAATATTGTTATTAGCAATCTCTAATGTATAAACCACAGAAGGTAAAGGAGGTAAAGCAGTCAAATTATTGTTTTGTAATTTAATCTGTGTAGCCGAATTCGGAATGTTAGGAATTGAATTCAAATTGTTATTATGCAGATGCATTACAAATATTGAATTAGGCAAATAATCTATCGAAGACAAGTTGCAATCGTTCGCGTAAAGCTGCTGAAGAGTGTTAGGTAAATTCTGAATCGTAGTTAGGTTTGAGCAAGAATTCAAATATAATTTATCCAGAATAGGAGGAAAAGAAGTTAGACTGGTAAAGTTATTATTGGTTGCATATAGATAAGTTAAAGAATTTGGTATAGGCGGCAAACTTGTTAAATTCAAATTATGAATCCCCAAGGTTTCTAAACCAGCGGGTAAAACTGGAATATTTATACCAACATTACCTCCAATTGCAAGATTTTTCAAAGTAGAAGGTAAAGGAGCCAAATTAGTCACACCAGAAGAATTTATATAGTATATCTCTAAAGTTGAAGGCAATGAAACTTCAGCCGGCAAACCAGACATAAACGATCGGTAATATTCTTTCAAACCAGGTGGTAAAGGAGGAATAGAGGTCAAATTATTACTCATCATTTCAATTTTTTCTAAAGTCGTAGGAAAATTGGTAATAGTTGACACATTACAATACCCGATACCAAGATATAGCAAATCCATTGGGAGATGCGGAAGTGAGGTTATTGGATGATAGTTCAAATTAAGAGTATCAATATTATCAAAAAACTGCACTCCAAAACAATTTGAGATATTATATGAACTTGGAATCGAAAGATCAGTTTCATTCACAATATCCGCACAAGTAGTATCCATCATACTTCCTGACATACAAGTTGGGTAAGTGTATTGAAGAAAACTAACAAATCCTGCGTCAGGAATATTTACGAACTGTGCTTTTGAGACAACAGAACATACCAAGAACAGAGACGCTAACGCGAATTTTAATTTTTTCATAATAAAGATAAATTGATTTGAAAGGAAGACGTGAACAAAAAACAGGAGGTTGCTTTCGATTAATTTTTTAGTTCAAATTTTTAACATCACATTAACATTTTTTAAAACTTTTTATTGATACTTTTTTAGTGGTAAAGCGTTCTAATATTAAAACCAAAAACACATACACATGAACAAATCCATTTTAGCAACTTTTGCCGCAGGAACCATTGGAGCGATCATTGGTGTTTCGGCAACATTTCAATTTGTTGATCAACCTGAGCAAGTAAACGTCAACGATCAGCAGCCATATGATCAAGCATCAATTTTTCAAGTAGGCTTAAATGATGATGACGATATCAAGAAAACGGCCGATTGTGCAGAATATACCGATCTGACACTAGCTGCCGAAAAAACGGTTGAGTCAGTCGTGCACATACAAACCCATTTCGTAACAGAAGAAGTAACCTACGATCCTTTTCTCAAACTCTTTTACGGAGAAGATGGATACCGAAAACGTCAAAGACATGGTGAAGCGGCCGGTTCTGGGGTGATCATTTCCCCAGAAGGATATATTGTCACCAACAACCATGTGGTGCAAGACGCTCAAGAAATCACAGTCAATATTGACCAGAAGGCATATCCTGGAACAATTATCGGTACAGATATTGCTGTCATTAAAATTGAAGGACACGGTCTAAACTATTCAGAATTCGGGAATTCAGATGAGCTCAAGTTGGGCGAATGGGTATTGGCCGTGGGTAATCCATTAAACCTTCAATCAACTGTTACTGCAGGAATCGTATCAGCTAAAAACAGAAATATTGATCTCTTAACTTCTAGCTATAACCCAGACGAAAAAGTTTTTCCAATTGAATCATTCATTCAAACAGATGCTGCTGTGAATTCTGGAAATTCTGGAGGAGCCTTAGTTAATAAACAAGGAGAATTGATAGGAATCAATACGGCCATCTCGTCTGGAACCGGCTATTACACGGGTTATTCTTTTGCTGTTCCGTCTAACATTGTCAAAAAGGTGGCTTACGACCTTATTAAATATGGTGAAGTGAAGCGCGTGCAATTAGGCATCAACATCATGGATAACAATTCAGAAGTACAAGAATTAAACAATTTGTCTACCAACAAAGGGGTTGTTGTTACAGGAGTCGTGAAAGGCGGCAATGCCAGCAACAACGGCATGAAAATAAAAGACATTATTACATCTGTTGGAGGCAAAAAAGTAAACTCAACTTCTGAGTTGCAGGCCAAGTTAGCCATGTACAATCCTGGTGACAAGGTGAGTATCTCTCTCATTAGAGGTGAAATTCAAAAAGAAGTAGAGATTATTATGGAATAGAATTTGGCTGCTTTAACGGGCTATCCGCTGTAGTTGCTGACGCTCCTGTCCCTAGCAGTACTTCGACAAGCTCAGTGAGATTTAGAAATTCTCTTAAAAAGCTTTGTCCAACGTAAAATGCGATCATAAAAAAAGCCCTTTCACTATGAAGTGATTGGGCTTTTTTAATTCTATTAAATTAGATTACTTCTGTATTATAACTTTCTGCATCACTTTTGATTCTCCAGAAATTAATTCAATGAAGTAAATTCCATTTTCAAAGTCTGTAGCATCAATTTCATAGGTACTCGCTAGAAACTCATCTGCCAACACTACTTTACCATTAACATCTCTTAAAACAACTGAAACAGTTGATGAGTTTCCAGGCAACATTACGTTAATCCAATCTGCACTCGGGTTAGGGAAAATTAAAAGTTCAACTCCATTTAAGTTTAACATTGACACGAATTCTGTTCCATAACAGTCTGTCGTATCCGAACATCCATGTGCATCTGTTATTATACAAGCAATCATTGAAGGATAACCTCCACCTGTAAAATCTAAGGACTGATTCGTTTCCCCAGCAATTGCGGTAGAATCTGAACAATCAATCCATTGATAGGTAGCATTAGCTTGCTGGCAAGTGTAAACGCAACTTACCAAGTCAACAGCAATATTAATTGCCGGGGCTTCAATTACAAAGCATTGTGAAGGATTTCCAATACAGCCATTTGCATCTGTTACTGTTCCGGTGTATGGTCCACCTAAAGCAACTCCTGTAAAAACAGGTCCACCTGTCATTGCATCCAGATTATAAATATACGGTGGCGTTCCACCCGTGGCATTAAGAGTTATTGTTCCTGTTGTTGAACCTGAACATATCGTATCGTTATCAATAGGATCTAAAAGTAAAGCCGGAGGTTCACTTAAAGAAACAGATTGAGTAACATCACATCCCGTCCCGTTACTAGCGACAACGTCATAATTACCAGCGCACAAACCTGTAAATACATTTGAAGCTTGAAATGTTACTCCATTATCAATGGAAAACAATGTTGCCCCCGTAGCTAGTACCTGAATAAACCCATCACATATTCCAGAACAAGTAGGATCAGTAAAATTAATATTATCAATTGTAACCGCTGCCGATCCATCAATCGTAACAGCTGTCGTACATGAATCAATTAAGCCATTATTATCGGTAACATATAAAGTCACTTGTTGTGTCCCAATATCAGCACATGTAAAAGCAGTTTGTGATAAAGACATGCTTGCGATTCCACAATTATCAGTGGATCCATTATCAATATCTCCAGTTGTTAA